>JAGVEP010000320.1 GCA_020058145.1 Phycisphaerae bacterium
CACAACATCGAGATCACCGGCGACATCCTGAACCCTGTCACGATAACAGGGTTTCTAAAGGCAGATATCGTGTGTGGAAGTCTGCACGACTTCAAGGTGTCGGGCGTGGGCAGCGGAATATTCCCGCCCCCCAGCATCACCGTCTATGGGCCATACGCGGAAACGCTGTACGTGAATCAGACCGTCAACACGCTCAACATCGCCGGCGAAATCGCGGCCGGCGCCACCGTCGAGCTGGCCGGCTACTCCAGCCTGTACAACCTGACGATGCCATCGTCGTCAGGCGTGATTCGCGGGACGGTGAAGGTCGGCGACGTGTTGCGCAAGGCGGACATTGGCGGCATCGCGCAGGGTGGGTCCTTGGAGGTCGTCACCGAAATCGGTTACGGCGCCAACGACCACTTCCACGTGACCGGTGACATCGCCGGTACGCTGACAGCGGACTCGGTCGATACGCATTTCCAGGTGGACGGAGCCGTCACGAGCACCGGCCAGATCACGATCAACAAGGGCTTCGACACGACCGCGGGCGGCTTCCCCGCTGCCAGCATCGGCGGCGTGGACCCGAACGGACTTGTCCAGATCGGAACCCTGGCGGGCGTGCTCGGCATTACCGGGCCACAATCCGGAGATATACATGTCATTGACGATCTTACGGGCGAACTCGCGCTCAACGAGGGCCTGTACGGCTCGGTGCAGGTGCATGGCGACCTGTCGGGCTCGGTCTACGTGAGCAACGGCCCGCTCGCCAATCGGTTCGACGTGGATGGGGCTGTCACCAGCGACGGGCTCATCCTCGCGACGGACGACATCAGCGCGGTCGTGACCATCGGCGACCTTGCTGGCACGCTCGAAACCGCTTCCGGAGCCAGTCTGACCGGGGCGCTGACGGTTTTGCGCGACCTGACCGGGACGGTGCATCTGGGCGGCAATCTTGAGGACCCTGCGGACCCCAATGGGAACCTTCTGCGAAGGCACATCATCGTGGCCGGCTCGTTCAAAGGCCCGAGCGGGGGCGGCGACGCCGCGATTCTCATCGATGGCGGGCTGACGGGAGCGCACCCGTTCATCGCCGTGGATTACAGCGGGTGGACGGCGGGGTCGGACTGGGACCCTAACACGGCGTATGTCCAGGTTACGGGGGCCCCGGTCCCGCCATCTTGTACGGAAACACGCCTTCCATGCACATTTGGCACATTTCGGGCTGCCGCGGTGAGCTCGATGGCGATGAGGAATTCGCTCCAGTTGATGCGGACGCGTTCGTCGAAGCCATAAGTGACGCCCACGCCTATGCTTACGACTATCCGGGGCTGGGAGCTCTGACCCCGGACCCGAACGGTCGGTGGACGGTTGGCGGAAGCCGGGCATGGCATGGCGATTCGAATTGCGATGACACGTTTGATTTTAACGACCTGAATACGTTCATGATCAACGTTCCTGACAAGATCTGCTACCGGGACTGCAATACGCCGGGGCAGCTTGTGCCGACCGCGAGTCCGGCGGAGACCGCGTGGCACCTGCTTGAAAACGTCGCCGATGCGCGCTGCGGAGCGCTGCTGACGATTGAAAACACACTGGCGACCGGCTCGATGATTCCGGAGGTCCGGAGCTATTGGTACTTTGTCCGCACATATCAGACCACCCCGCACGTGCTGCCGGAGGCGTTGAATTCTGGCGGCGATCCCAATGCGACCAGACTGGACTTCGAAATCCTGTATGCGGGCAGTGGCGCGCCCAACGGCAACGCGTACAGTGTCGACGTGGAAATGTACGGCACCCATCGCTCCGAATGGCTGACCGTGGTGGGGCGCCGGCCTATGTGGCGGCGTCGGACGTTCGCCGGGCCAAGGTGTTCGGGCTGTGCGTCCCCACGACGGGAATCGAACCCTACCATGGTCTGGTGGACCTAGTGATGGGGCAGGAGCCCTAGCGTTCTGCCCGACGCGTGTTCTGGATCGCGGACAACGGCTCCGCGCACCGGGGCGAAGTATCGCAGGAGCGGCTCACGCAGTGGCATGGAAACACGATTCAGGTCCACACGCCGGTCCACGCCAGTTGGCTGAACCAGATTGAGACCTACTTCTCCGTCGTGCAGCGAAAGGTCCGCACGCCGAATGAGTTCCCGGACCTGGAGACCCGGCAACAGACGCTCTGGGACTTCCAGGCGCACTACCAAACGATCGCCCGGCCGTTTGCGTGGCAGTTCCCGCGGACGGACTTGGACGAACTCCTGGTCAAGCTCGCCCGGCACCAGCAGCCTCCGCACACGGCTGTGGCCTCGGCGGCCGCATGAATACGTCACCGAACTTACGAGTCAGAGCACTTAGCCCCGCGGGCGGTCTTCGACGAGGCCGAGCAGCACCACGCCGGTGAGGAGCAGCGCGCCGCCGACGGCCATCAGGATCGGGCGCGACTGCTCATCCAAGAAAAGCTGGGCATGGGGATAGCGTTGCATCGCCGCATTGATGAACGTGCTCAATTCGGGCAACAGCTCATCCGCCGGCGGTGGTGTGTCCGCGCCTGCGGGTGCCGCGGCATCGGCGAGTCCAGACGCCTCCG
>JAGVEP010000201.1 GCA_020058145.1 Phycisphaerae bacterium
GGCGGGCCGCGCCGGCAGCGGCCAGTGCTCCTCCGTCGGCGACTGATCCCGAAATTCGCCCACCGCCGCGTACCCCACACGCCGTTCGTCCGCATAAACCGGGGCCACGATGTACCACAGCGCCTGGCTCTCGACGAACGCGACTTCCCCCGGCGGATCATGGGCCGGAACAGGCACCAGTACCATGTTCGACGGCAGCCGCGCCAGCACATGGCGCGTGAGCAGCGCGAAGTCGCTCGTGGGCGGCGAGGCGACGATGAGCTGCCCGTGCCGGTCGTAAATGCACACCCGCAGCTTGGCCACCCGGGCCAGCCCGCCGGCAAAATCTTCCAGCGACGAAATATCGATGACTTCACGGAGCATTCAGCTTCCCAAACGGCGTTTGGCAAACACTTTGCACCCCGCCGTGCGCTACTCCAATTGAGCAGGCCATAGGGTACCCGTCGCGTAGGGGAACGGCGAGCACGGGCAACTCGCCCCGCGCCTTGAACCGATCGAACGCGGCCGGGAACGCTATCGGACCCCGCAACCGCGCACGGGTCCAGGAAAAACTTGACTTTCGTCGCCTGCGGTGCCTAGAACCTAGCGTCGAAGCTCAGCTTGGGCGCCGAGCGCTACGCGGTGGCGACAGTCACGTCCGCCGGGGCAGTATGAAAAAGGAGCGTGCCATGCCGTGCAGATTCCTTTTGCTCCTGGGCAGCGTTCTTGCGCTGGCCGGAAATTCAAGGGCTGAGGAGTTCGTGCTGTTCTGGTCCACGACCGGGATCAGCGAGACCGGCCTGATGTACAGCACGGCCCTCACGGACTTTCAGCCGGCCTACCAATCGCCGACGCCGGTGCCGACCGACCCCAATGGCATGCAAGTGCTGCCGGCCGGCACGTATGATCTGTTCCTGTGGGGCACGTTTCCAGCCAACTGGCAGGGCGCCCAGATTCTTGGGATGGACTTCGGCTGGCAGGGCGACGCGACCCACACGCCGAATGCTGCGTACCGACATAAGTGGGGCGGCGGGAGTGCCAAGCGCTGGGATGGGTCCCTAGGCATCCCCCTAGACGGCGTGATGGCCGCGATAACGGCAACCGGCATCACCTGGACCGCTCCTTATCACCTGATGGAACCCGACGGCCGGTTTCTGATCGGTGCGGCCCAAATCAGCGGCACGCCCGGCCAGCAGGCGATCATAGGCCAGAACGGTCACATCGCGGTACTGCCCCCGCAGGAGCGGGACCCCACGGTCGTCCCCGCCGTCGTCACTTTCACACCCGAACCGACCAATCTACTGCTGCTCACAACGGCCAGCCTGCTGATTCGCCGATGTCGGCGTCAGTACGCTAAGGAGGTCCGATCATGCGAACCAAACTGATCGTGCTGCTCGGTTTGCTGGCCCCGCCGGCGCTCGCCGACGGCGGCGTCCAACTGTTCTGGTCCACAACCGGCCTGGCCAGCACGACGCTGCTGTACAGCACGGCGCTGACCAACTTCCTGCCAATCGTCCCCGCGACGCCGGTCTCCACGCTGGACCCCGGTACTTACGACTTGTACGCGTGGGGTCGATTCGTCGAGGGTTCCGACCTGCCGCCGGGCGGACACATTATCGGCATGGACCTCCGCTGGCAGGGCGACGCGACGCACGCACAGAATGTCGCCTATCGCCAGAGGGTGGGCGCCGTCAAGCGTTGGGACGGATCGGTGGGAATCCCGCTCGATGGTGTTATGGCCGCGGTGACGGCCGCCGGCATCTACTTTATCCTGCCGCCGAACACCAACTCCGACCTGTATTTTCCCGAGACCCGCGAATTCCTGCTCGGGGCGGCCCGAATAACGGGCGCCGCTGGCCAGACCATCGGCCTGGCACTGGACACTGACCTGGCAGATGGCCTCGGGCCCTTCGGGTGGTACGTGCTACCGAACGGGGAATCCACAGATCCTCCGCTTTGGCCCGCGAACTTGACGTTTACACCGGAGCCGACCGCATTGATCCTGCTGTCCGCGCTGGTCATTGTGCGGCGGCGCTGAACTGGGAAAAAGTCAGGACTTCTAGCCCGATAACGCCGCAAGCCTTGTCGCCGGGGGGCGCGGCTGCGTACTATTCATCCGTGCGAGTCGCCGCGGGGGCGGTCGGCTGCTGCGCCAGCTTGCACTCTTGTCCATGTTGTCGTCCGCGGGGGCTAGCGGCCGACGCGGACCTTTTTGCGATGACCAGGTAGGCAAAGGAGAGAGACAATGCCCTTGCGAAGTACCCTCGCCCTCGTCGCGCTCGTCGGTGTACTGGCGGGCCTGAAGACAGACACCACCGGCAGCGTCCCGCGGACCAATCCGCCGCCCGCCCAGCGGCTCGAAGTCCCGGACGACCCATACGTCGCCGTGCCGGCGGCACAGCAGCGCACGTCGCCGGCCTATCGCTGGGCGCAGGACGGCTTCGTCAGCGTCCAGGTCAACGTGGACGCCCAGGGCAACAACATCGTCGGTGACGCGGCCAACGAGCCGAGCCTGGCCATCGATCCGACTAACCGCCGGAACATGGTCATCGGCTGGCGGCAATTCGACACCATCAACAACAACTTCCGCCAGGCCGGCTGGGCCTACACGCACAACGGCGGCCAGTCCTGGACTTTCCCCGGCCGGATCGAGCCGGGCGTCTTCCGCTCGGACCCCGTCCTCGACAGCGATTCCAGCGGCAACTTCTACTACGACAGCCTGACGAGCAGCGGGGGGGTTTTCAGTTGCAAGGTCTTCCGCTCATACGATCACGGCGTGACGTGGGCTGCCGGCACCCCGGCCAAGGGTGGCGACAAGAATTGGATGGTCATCGACCGCACCAATAGCGTCGGCGCCGGGTTCATCTACTCCTTCTGGACGGCTTGGTACAGCAGTTGCAACGGCCAATTCACGCGCTCGACCAACGGCGGAAACTCATTCGAAAACTGTCGCAACATCACCGGCAGTCCCTACTGGGGCTCGATGGCCGTCGGCCCGGATGGCGAACTCTACATCGTCGGCGACGGCTTCATCGTCTGCAAGTCGGTAAACGCCAAAATCGCCGGCCAGCTCCCGACTTTCACTTCCAGCAACGTCGACCTCGGCGGGACCATCATCTACGGGGAGGGACCTAACCCCGACGGGCTGCTCGGCCAGGCCTGGGTCGACGTGGACCGGTCCGGCGGTCCGTATCACGGCTATGTCTACCTGCTCTCCTCGGTCCAGTCCGGCTCGAACCCGTGCGACATCCGCTTTGCCCGCAGCACCAACGGCGGGCAGTCGTGGAGCCCGGCCAGCACGCTCAACCAGGACGGCAACAACGGGGCGTGGCACTGGTTCGGCGCCCTGTCGGTGGCTCCGAATGGTCGCCTCGACGTGACCTGGAACGACACGCGCAACAACCCCGGCAGCTACCTTTCACAGGTCTTTCACGCTCATTCCGACGACGGCGGCAGCACCTGGTCCGCCAACGTCGCCGTTTCGCCCGCGTTCGACCCGCACCTCGGCTGGCCGCAGCAGAACAAGATCGGCGATTACACACACATGCGGTCGGCCAATGCCGGTGCGCACCTCGCATACTCCGCCACGTTCAATGGTGAGCAGGATGTCTATTGTCTGTACATCCCGCGTTATCCGCTGGGCGATGTCGATTGCAGCGGCGGGGTGGATTTTGATGACATCAACCCGTTTGTGCTGGCCTTGAGCGGTCCCGCCGAGTACGCCGCCGCGTATCCGAACTGCGATCTCGCGCTGGCGGACGCCAACGACGACGGCGCGGTCGATTTCGACGACATCAACCCGTTCGTCGCGCTGCTGTCGGGTCAGTAGCGGCCGACCTCCGAGTCGGCCGAGATGTAGCGGCCAACCCCCGTGTCGGCCGTAGGACACCGGCTATTAGCCCAACTTTCGCAGATTGGGAAAATGTAACGCGATTTAGCGGCCCTGGCGGGGGCGCCAGGGCCGCTTTCCGGCCGCAAACGGCTGTAGTGCAGA
>JAGVEP010000206.1 GCA_020058145.1 Phycisphaerae bacterium
ACCTGCGCGACGGCGTGCCGGCGTGCCCCGTCGTCCCGCGGCTGGGAAGCACGGGGGTACACCTCGTCGCCGGCGCCGTGCTGCCGGGGTTTGAAGCCGCGGCGGCCGACGCGGGCTGGACATACAACCACGAAACCGGGCAAATCGCAGCGAACTCGAACGCGAAGGACGAGGCGGGGCGGACTTACGAGCTTTATTAAACCGTGGGGCGGTGGCGTGGCCTCCGCGTGGGCAGCGTCTGAGGCCCAGGTCTCCCCGTATTCCGCGCCGGCCACGGGGGGCCGGCGCTACGGCATCGGGGCGTCGGACTCGGAGGTCCGGCGCTACACCGTCGGACTCGGAGGTCCGGCGCTACGCCGTCGGACTCGGAGGTCCGGCGCTACACCCTCGGACTCGGAGGTCCGGCGCTACGCCGCCGGACTTGGAGGTCCGGCGCTACACCCTCGGACTCGGAGGTCCGGCGCTACGCCGCCGGACTCGGAGGTCCGGCGCTACACCGTCGGACTCGAAGGTCCGGCGCTACGTTCCCGGCCTTCGACCGTCCGAAGCCCTTGAGTCGCAGGCGTGGGGGCGGTATTCATCCACTGTGGCCAGTCCCGGCGTAACTTTCGGTCCGATGCCCATGTCGCAAACCGCGTTCATTCTCGTACTCACCGCGGACGAGACGGTGGGGCGGCGGCTGCGCGAATTGCTCCGCGATAAGTACGGCCACGTCTGCAACGTCGTTACCACGCTGCCGGCGGCGTTGGATTCCATCCGCAGCCGCGCGCCGAATATCGTGGTGGCCCCGGCCGCGCTGAGCGGCGAGCCGACCGCCGCACCACTCGCCGCACTGTTGGATGTGCTCGCACGCGACGCCGTGCTGCTGGTCATCGGGTCGGGGGAATCGCCTGCGACGCAGCACGTGCAGGTTGCGAGTCTGCCGGATTCGTCCGACCCGGAGGCGCTCGCCCAGGCCATCAGCCGTACGGCCCGCGGCGCCGTCGGCCGCCGCGAGGACCGCTTGCTCGAAGAGTCCATCGCCGGGCAGCGACATGAGGCGTTTGAGGGCCTGGTCGGGGTCTCGCCCGCCATTCGGAAGATCATCGAGCGGATCAAGAAGGCCGCGCGCAACAAACTCACCGTTCTCATCCTCGGCGAGACCGGTACCGGAAAGGACCTCATCGCCGAGGCGATTCACCGCCAGTCGGACCGGGCCGGCAAGCCGCTGAAATCGGTGAATTGTGCGGGCTTGAATGAAAACCTGCTCGAAAGCGAGTTGTTCGGCCACGTTCGCGGAGCGTTCACGGGTGCCGTGACGGACCGCAAGGGTTACTTTGTGTCGGCCGACGGCGGGACGTTGTTCCTCGACGAGATTGGGGACATGCCGGCGAGCATGCAGGCCAAGTTGCTGCGGGCACTCGAACGGCGGGAGGTTACGCCGGTCGGGGCGACGGACGTGCGGCGGGTAGACGTCCGCATGATTGCCGCCACCAACACGGACTTGCAGCGCGCCGTCGAAGAGCACAAGTTTCGTGAGGACCTGTACTACCGGCTGAATCAGTGGGTGATCGCGGTTCCGCCGCTGCGCGAACGCCGCGATGATATCCCGGTCCTGGCTGACTATTTGCGCCAGCGGGCGAACAAGACTCACGGCACGCAATGCACCGGCGTGACAAGCGAGGCGATGGCGTACCTGACCAAGTATTACTGGCCAGGGAACGTCCGCGAACTGGCCAATGTAATCGAGGCCCTGGTCGTCGAGTCTGAGGGGCGGCCGATCGCGGCGGACGATCTGCCGGAGGGAATTCGCGGCTCGCGCGAACTCGTGCCCGCTTCCGCCGCCGGGATGGTCGGTCTGACGATGGCTCAGGTCGAGCGGATGATGATTGAGCGCACGCTCCAGGCAACGGGCGGGAACCGAGAACAGGCGGCGAAGTTGCTGGACATCGGAACTCGCACGCTGTATCGGAAGATTAAGGAATACGGACTGTAGGGCGGCCGTGCGGCGGCGACGGGGGGCCGACGCCACGGACTTGCCGAGTGCGCCAGGCACCCGATGAAATGTCGCGGTCCGGGGCCTCGCGAATTCTTAACGTGGTGGCTATATTGTGCGGCGACAGGAGTGGCGCCGCCGCTGGCCAAGTCAAACGCGGCGGCGGTGCGTGAAACTCGAACGGTGACCCGAGTGTGATGCCGGTGCGGTCTGAGGTGTAGCTCGGGAGCCAATTCAAGACGGACGAGCGGAGGCAGCCAGTTTTGCCCCATGCCACATGGGCAACTTTATGCAGCCTAGACATTGCCAGTTGATCGGTGCGGTCGTGCTGCTGGTGGGGGCGGGCGTGGTCTATTGGAGATTCGGGCAAACGTCCTCGGTTTTGCCCGACCACGTTAGCTACGTGTGTGTGGCCACGGGCAAAGTTTTCCGGTTCTCGCAAGCCACGCTGCCGAACAGCATGCCGGGTCGCAATCCGGAAACCGGGCAGAGCACTTTGCTGCCGCTGACGCCGGGTGCCAGTGCCAAGCTCTCCGTCGACGAACACTACGCGGCGCTGCTTGAGGACCCTGAGCTAGCGGAGGTGAACAAGTATGTTGATCCGGACACACTGGAAGTTCGCACGACGCCCCGCTGAGTGGCGGGCCTTCACGCTCATCGAACTCCTCGTCGTGGTGGCGATCATCGCGCTGCTCATGTCCATTCTGCTGCCGAGCCTGCGCGCCGCGCGCGAGCAAGCCCGCGCCGTCGTATGCGGCCAGAGAATGCGCGACCTCGGTGTCGGGATGGCCACGTATTTCGCCGAGCACGAAGACTGGATTCCTGGGATAAACACGACGGGCGTTGCCGTGCGTGCCAAGATGGAGACGGCTGGACTGCACAATGCCCGACTCCCCGTTCAGAGCTGGGACTGGATGACGCCTTGCATCGCGCGCAGCACCGCGATGCCCGAACTCCGCGCCAAGCGCTTCAAGGAGCTCCTGAATATCTTCAACTGCCCGTCGCAGCAGCACTACAAAGCCACGATTTGGGGGTCCAGCTCGGACCGTCCGGACTTCGAGGCCGAGGGCGATTGGACCGCGGTCAGCTTCCTGATGCCGGTCCATTTTCAGTACTGGGGCACGAAGTACCAAGGCCAAGTCCTTGGGCAGCATGAAGTGAATTCCGCGGATTGGATTCCCGTGAAGACGACTCCGGATTTTTTCGAGGCTATCCATCCGACGTACAAATCCGTGCTGCAACAGGTCGGTGCGCCGGCTCGCAAGATCGCCGCGGCCGATGGAACTCGATATGTCAATACTCAGACGATCGACTTTGACATTCACCCCGATCCGAACTACTTCGGGGCCTTTGCCGGCTGCGGGGCCTGGTGGTGTGGCTCGCACGAGTACGGCGTCAAAACTGACTCGCTGAACTGGAGCGGGCGGAGCGTCAGCGCCGATGGAAAACCCGTCGGCCAAGGCAGGAATCTCGAGCTCTCGTACCGGCATGGGCTCATGCGCGGAGCGGGCCTCTCCGGCACGGCGCAAGACGACAAGGGCCTGATCAACGCGCTGTTTTTTGACGGCTCCGTGCGCCGGCTCGACGATCGGCAATCGCGCGACCCGGTCTACTGGTACCCGAAAGGCACCGTGGTGACCAAGGCCGGCGAGGGGATGATCGACGTGCTCAACAACGGGGACAAGATCCCGTAGGGCGGGCATGACCCACCTGTGGCACCGGCTTCCAGCCGGTGGGTTCTCCGGGGAGCCGCCGAAGATGGTGGGCAGTGCCCATCCTACAGGGTACATTTCGCAATCGAGTGGGTGCTGGCACGTTAGGCCTATTGCGAGGGCGTTGTGGACCAGGCCGGGCTGGATGAGTTGCTCCGCCGGGCAAGGCGACGTGAGCCGGACGCCCTCCGGGAACTGGTCGCGGCGTACAGCCCCCGCGTCTTCGGGCTGCTTTATCGGCTGACGGGCTCGCGGGACGCGGCGGAAGACCTTTTTCAGGAGACGTTTCTCCGCGTGGTCCGTTCCATCGACCAATATGAGCACGTTGGGAAGTTTGAGCCCTGGCTGTTCCGCATCGCGGCCAATCTGGCCCGTGATCGCGCACGGAAAATCAGTCGCCGTGGCGAATCTCGTACGCTCGGCGACGATACCCTGGACGATATGGCAACCACGGACGCCCGCTCGATGGCGGGCGAACCCGATAACCCCGCGGCCGGGTTGATCGAGCGTGAGGCCGGGCAGCGGTTGACCGCGTGCCTGGAAGGCCTACCCGCGGCAGATCGCGAGGTCCTTGTGCTGCGGCACTATTCGGAGCTGTCGTTCCGCGAGATCGCGGACATACTGGGCGTCCCGCTGGGCACGGCACTCGCGCGTGCGCACCGGGCACTCAAACGCCTGCGCGACGAGTTGACGCGCGAGTAGGTGCGGATCGTGACGGACGACCTGAACAAGTTGGAGCAAGCGATCGAGCGCGACATGCTGCTGTTGCGCCAGCTCGCACCGGTGACGCCGCGGCCTGAGCTTGTGACGCAGGTATCCGCTGCGGTCGTCGCCGAAGCCGCCCGGGTTGAGCGTCGCCGCCGACTGTGGCGATTCGCGCGT
>JAGVEP010000419.1 GCA_020058145.1 Phycisphaerae bacterium
GCTCCCGGCTCGTTCCGGACCGGTCGCTTGCGCTCCCGGCTCGTTCCGGACCGGTCGCTTGCGCTCCCGGCTCGTTCCGGACCGGTCGCCCGGCGGGGCCATGGCCCCGAAGTCTCCGCTGAACGCGGAGGGGATTATGTGATCGCTGGCAGGTCGTCCCCTCTGGAGTGGTCCGCCGTTGTCGCGAGCGGCCCGCCTACCGGCGACGGGCGGACAACAAAACGAGCCCGAGCAGCGCCGCCGCGGCGGGTTCTGGCACCCGTCCGTAGACCTGGAACGAGTAGTCGCTGGTGAAGCCGGCGAATTGCTGGATGGTGACCCAATCCGGTGCCGGCGGACCGCCCCAAAAGTCCTGTCCCTGGAATAAGCCCATCGAGTCGCCGGCGACGATCCCGTTACCCGCACTGAGCTGAAAATTGCGACCGCTCAGGCTGGTCAGGCGCACGCCAAAGAAATAGGTGCCCGGCGCCAGCGGCAGGTCGGGGAGGCTCAACTCGCCGGCGTAGATGCGATAGCCGTAATACAGACCGCCGGTGCTGACCACGTCGAACGGCGCCGGCTCGGAGGCGTAGACCACCGTGAAGTCAGGATCGGCGGCCAAAACGACAGCTTGAGCCTGGTAGCTGCTAAACGGGTGGTTCTGGTCGATAAGACTGGCCCCCATCCAACCGATTCCGTCAACGATGCCGCCCTCCGAGAACATGGCGTCGTCCGCAGCGAAGGAGCCGTGCGTGACGAGGAAGTGGTCCAGTTCGGAACTGATCGCGTGCTGACCATCGAACGGGCCGTTGTCCCAGAGCAAATCGGCGCGCACCGAAACCGAGCCACCTACCATCAACATCAGCCACACGACTGCGCGTCCTGATCGCATCGGCGTCCTTTCCTGAAAAACAGGCGAAAGGCGTAAGCTCTCTTGGCATGGGGAGCCCCTGAGCGAGTGCGCAGCCGCACGGTTCACCGTGGCCGCCGCACGCGCAAGGCTCCGCCGTGCCGGGGGGCAGGCCGGAAGCCACCGGGCGCACGCTGCGAGCGCGATTTCGCCGCGCGTACAGAGCGTGCGCACGGGCAACTCCGCTGCCTTTAGGTTTTAGGCCGCGTGCCGTCCAGTTATCAAGCGCTCGGATAGAAAGTTATGGGGCCAAGAGGTTTTTTCGCCGCTGCAAACCTCTTTCCAAGCAATCCACCCCGGTAAAGGTCGCTCGGGGACGTCGCGATTGCCGCTGCGAGCGGGGTCGGCGGCCCGTATACTGTGCCCCATGCGGTCGCTGGCGATTATCAACCAGAAAGGCGGCGTGGGGAAAACCACTACCGCCGTCAATGTCGCCGCTGCGCTGGCGCGCGACGGGCAAAACGTGCTGCTGATCGACCTCGACCCGCAATCGCACGCCACGCTGCACGTCGGGCTGGAGCTCACCCCGGAGCAGCCAACCATCTATGACCTGCTCGTTGACGGAACCGCGCTCGGGGATGTCGCGTGCAGCGTCGGCGAACGGCTGGCGGTGATTCCGTCCAGCGTGGACCTGGTGAGCGCGGAACTGGAGTTGGCCGGACGGGACGCGCGTGAGACCCGGCTGCGACGTGCGCTGGCCGCCTGCCGAGAGGCGTACGACTACTGCATTGTGGATTGTGGGCCGTCGCTCGGGCTGCTGACGGTCAATGCGCTGGTCGCGGTGCAGGAGGTCATCATTCCGCTGCAGCCGCACTTTCTCGCGCTGCAAGGGCTGGGGCGGTTGCTCGAGACGATTGCACGCGCGCGGCAGAGCCTGAACCCGGAGCTGCGGGTCACGGGGGTGGTACTGTGCATGCACGAACACGGCACACGGCTGGCACAGGAAGTGCGGGACGACGTAGCGCAGTTCCTCGCGAGCGCGGCACCGGACCGTCCGTGGCACGGGGCACGCCTCTTCGCGACGCTGATCCGCCGGAATATCAAGCTGGCGGAATGCCCGAGCTTTGGACGGACGATTTTCGATTACGCGCCCGGCAGTCATGGGGCGGAGGACTACGCCGCCCTGGCGCGGGAGATCGCCGCGGTGGCGTCGTCGCCGCCGGCGCGGGAGACGCTGCCCGCGGACACCGCGAACCTGGCACCTTCTTACGTTCATGCCGACGGTCAACCGCAATAGCGCTTGGGATCAGTGGTATCGTCGGGCGTTGCCGGCGTACTGGATCTTCCTGTTCTGTGCCACGCACTTTCCGCGACTCGAGCTCGACATTCCGATCCGTGCCCCGGACAAGGTGGCCCACTGGACGGCGTTCGGGTTGCTGACCTTCCTGTTCTGGCGGTTTGCGGAGACGCTGCACCGGCCGGTGTCGCGGCGGTTCGTCTGGAAGGCCGGGCTGGCCCTGCTCGCGTATGCCGCAGTCGATGAGTATCTGCAACAGTTTGTCGGCCGCTCGACTGACCTCACGGATTGGGTGTGTAACGGGGCGGGGATTATCACCGTGCTCGCGTGGCTGGAGTGGCGACGCCGTGTTACTGCCGGTAAAGGCCGTGCTCCGTGATGTGGCGGCACACGGCGTCGGGCGTCAGGAAGCGGATGCTCCTTCCGGCGCGCACCCGGGCGCGAATGTCCGTGCCGGCGATGTCAACGCGCGGACCGGCGACGACGTTTTGCAGCAGCCGCGCAATCTGCGGCGGCGAGAAGCGGCGCCCCAGGGCAGCGGCGTCCGGCGGGGCGCAACCCGGCCGCGCCGTGGTCACAATCGTACACAGGTCCACCAATTCCGCCGCACGATGCCAGGATTCGAGCTCCAGGAGGCTGTCCATGCCGATCAGCCAGCAAAGTTCATTGTCCGGGTCGAGTGTCTGCCGGTAATGAGTGACCGTGTCGAGCGTGTAGTTCGGGCCCGGTCGGCCGACCTCCCAATCGGTCACCTCAAACAGCGGCTCATCGGCCACGGCCAATTGACACATCGCCAGCCGATCGGCCGGGGCGGTTAGCCGCCGATGCTGCTTATGTGGCGGGCTGGCGCTGGGGACCAGGATGACGCGCGCGATGCCCCGATGTTCGGCGACGAAGCGGGCGACGATCAGATGGCCGTGGTGAATGGGGTCGAATGAACCGCCGAAGAACAGAACCTGCTTCACGACGATAGCTCCGCACGCTGGCGAGCGTGATTCCCGCTGTCGGACCGACGGTCGGGCACGAACACCGAGCGCAGCACAAGCGGGCGGCGCGCCTTCTTCTCCTCGCTCCAGAACCACGTGGACTATAGTGGCGCACGCCGCAGGTCACAAGATCGCATGGTCAAACCCGCGTTAGGGCCGTGCAGGGAAGGGCGAGGCACTGGGGGCGACGTGCGCGGGCCAACCCGACGAAGCGCAGGCCCGATTTTCGCTTGCCTGTTCGGTGGGCAAACCGCTAAGATGGTTGTGGAGGCATGAAGGCAGACCTGTTCACATCGGACCCACGCGCGCGGCGCGGCGGGCGGCTCCGGGGGCAGCGGCATCTCATTTCCAAAACGACATGAGGAGACATGACGTGAATTCTTGGAGTGTGTCACGGCGGTTGATCGGGCTGGCGATTGTGGGTCTGTGCGCGGCGTGGGTCGCAACGGCGCTTGCCTCAGACCAAGGGCAAGCGGCGGCCGACCTGGTCAGCCAGAGCAATTATCAGACGCTGATGAATACCTACTTGTATACCCATAACGGCAATAACCGGGCGTGGAACGGCGCGAACCACAACCAGGCCCGCGACAACATCCGCACACTTTTCCAGAGCTACGGGCTCACCGCCGTGCTCGAGCCGTTTACCTACGGCGGGTACTCGGGCAACAACGTGGTGGCGACCAAGCTCGGAACCGTCGATCCGAACCGGATTTACATCGTCGGCGGACACTACGATTCGGCCGGCACGCCCGGGGCCGACGACAACGCCAGCGGGGTCGCGCTGACGCTGGAGGCGGCGCGCGTGCTGTCCGCGTACCCCTCCGATTACACGATTCGCTTCATCGCGTTTGACCTGGAAGAACTCGGGCTCTACGGCAGCACCGCCTATGTCGCCGCCCACCCCAGCGACAATATCCAGGGCATGATCTCGGCTGACATGGTGGCCTATGACCCCAATACGAACCACGCCCTGATCTACGGGCGGACGGCGTCTAACCCGATCAAGCAGGCCGTGGCCGCCGCCGTCAACGAGTACGGCCCGCTGACCTACACCATCGGCGGGCAGGTCGACCAGAGCGACCACGCCCCGTTCGAGGCGGCCGGCAAGCAGGCCTGCCTGCTGATCGAGGGCGAAGTGTGGGACAACCCCTACTACCACACGCAACAAGATAGCTACGACACCCCCGGCTACGTCAACTTCGCGTACGCCACCAAGATGACCCGCAGCATCGTCGGTTGGCTGACCGACACCGCGGTCGTCCATGTGCCCGTAAACACCCTGGACTTCACGTATCCCGATGGACTACCGGCGTACAGCTTCCCAGACGGCTCCACGCGCGTGCGCGTGCAAGTCACGGGCGTCGGTAACGTCGTTCCGCTGTCGGGGACCGGCGTGCTGCACTACAACACGGGCAGCAGTTGGCAGACCACAGCCATGGACCCGGTCGCCGCCAACCTCTATGACGTGCAATTACCGGCGGCAACCTGCGGCAGCCAAATTTCCTACTACTTCAGCGCGCAGGCCGTCGGTGGGCAGACGTACAACGATCCGCGGCAGGCCCCGACCATGGTCTATCAGGCAGCCGCGGCCTACGGGCTCAATGTCGCGTACGAAAACCTCCTCAACAGCAGCCCGGGTTGGACCGTCGAAGGCACGTGGGCCTTTGGGCACCCGACGGGCGGCAGCGGCAGCCACGGTGGACCGGACCCGACCAACGGCTATACCGGCACGAACGTCTACGGCTACAACCTGTCGGGCGGCTACACCAACAGCATGCCGGAGCGAAACTTGACCTCGACGACGATCAACTGCACGGGCCTGGTCGGCATCAAGCTGTCGTTCTATCGCTGGCTGGGCGTTGAACAGAGCACCTGGGATCACGCCTACGTCCGCATCAGCAACAACGGCGGGAGCACCTGGAACACGATCTGGCAGAACCCCGACACGACCATCGATGACGGCGCGTGGGTGCGCCAGGAGTTCGACATCTCGGCCTACGCCAACAACCAGGCCAACGTGAAGCTCCGCTGGACGCTGGGCACGACCGATACCGCCTGGACGTACTGCGGCTGGAACATCGACGACGTGCGGCTGACCACGCTGGTCTGTACCGCGCCGTACACGCCGGGCGATTTGAACTGCGATGGCATCATCGACTTTGACGACATCAATCCGTTCGTGCTCGCGATCAGCGGGCAGGCGACATACGAGTACTTGTATCCGAATTGCTACTGGATGAACGGCGACGTCAACGGCGACGGGGATGTCAACTTCGATGACATCAATCCGTTCGTCGCGTTGATGCAGAACTGAGCCGGCATCCGCGAAGGCATGACCACAGAGGCACAGAGAACACGGGGACAGAGTCCGTGTGTCTCTGTGCCCCTGTCGCGCTTGCTTGCACGGTAGGAAAAGGGCGGCGCATCACTCGCCGTCACCCGGCCCAATCGTGGGCCCCGAAACGGTAGGCCCACATGGCTTCCAGGAGCAGCAGACCGGCCACCAGCGTACACCGCAACCCGCTCTTGCAGGCCCGCGTGGCCCAAATCGCGAGCACAATCAGCGCCGGCGTCGCCAGCATCATGTACCGTGCCAACGACTCCACGCCAAACGTGTTCCAGCCCGACACGGCGTAGCGTTGCACGAAAATCAGCGGCCCGAGCCAAAGAAACGGCCAGAATCGCCGGGGCGTGCGGAACATACCGCCGAGGCTCAGGGCCAGGAGGGCCACGGTCAGCGGGATGTTCCAGGCGATGGGATTGGTCAGGTGCGTGAGGCCCGTGGGGAACTGCCGGACGGCCCGCCCGAGGTACTTGAACCCATTGGCGATGTTCTCGAGCCGCAGGAACCGGGGCCACTGCGACTCGCCCAACTCGGGAATCCAGTTGCGGAAGTTGTCGAAGTAGACGGCGGGCGAGCCAAAGCGGCCGGTGAGATACACGGCGTAGCAGGCCACGCCCAGGGATGCGACGACCCCGAGTCCCAGGAGCGCGCCGCGTCGCCGCGGCTGCGCATTCAGCCAGTGCGCCAGCAGCAGCACCGGAATGAGCGTCACCGCGGTCGGTCGTGTGGCAGTCGCCAGGCCGCAGGCCAACGCCGCCAGCCACCAACACTGCCGATCGGCCAGCAGCAGGACCGCTACGGTGAGCAGCAAGTTGAGGCTCTCGGCATAGCCGAAACTGTAGAAACATGCCGTTGGCCAGCAGAAGACGAGCGCGACCGCAAATAGCGCGCTCTCGGCGTCAAGCTGGCGGCGGACGTAAAGGTAGAGGAGCGCGGCCGCCAGAAGCGCGCTGAGATTAGCGACCAGGATCATCGCGGTCGGCGTCCCGAGCGCCGCGGCTAATGGCCGACAGAGCCAGGGGTAAAGCGGGAAAAACGCGATGTTGTACTGCTGCGCACGCGGCGCATCCGGCGGGGTCGGCTCGTAGGCGTAGCCATGTTCGATGATGCCGCGGTAATGCCCGGCGTCCCAATTCAGCAGCGGTTGCAGGCCGGCCAGGGCGCGGTGAAATTCGTGGCTCAGGGACGAATTCGGGTCGCTGAGCTCGCGGACGATGTGCACCTCCCGCATGTGGATCGGCGGCTCGAGTCCAGTGCGAATCTGCACGAGTCCCGCGGCACCGGTATACGCCGCCGTCCAGACCACCAGGCGCGTCGCGAGGAAGATCAGCATGGCGAGCGCGAGTCCCGGCCACAGCCTGGGACGCGCAGCACCGGCCGGCAGGTCCGGCGTGCTCTGGGGGAACAGTAGATTCATCGCGTTCACGTTGGTCGCAGTCCCGCCATGAGCCCGAAATGCCCGCAGTCCGGCCCTTCGCGCCGATAAGAGTAGAAAACGTCATTGCGGCACAGCGTGCAGACAGCGGCGCACTCGATGTTCCCGGCCGACAGGCCCGCGGCGAGCAGTTGCGCGCGATTCGCCGCCCACAGGTCGAAGAACAGCCGCCCGTCGTGTTGCCCAAAGAACTGCTCGCGGTCGGTGAGAGCTCCCGCGGCCTGGTACACGTCGTCCTGGACCTCGTAGCAGCAGGGTCCGGCACCGGGGCCGATGCCGGCCAGGAGATCCGCGGGCCGGCAGGCGTAGGACTTTGACATGAGCAAGATCAACTGCTCGGCAAGCCGCGCGACCGTACACCGCCAACTCGCATGCACCAGGCCGAGCACGCGCTGGCGTGGGTCGAACACGAGGATGAGCGGGCAATCGGCCGAGAATGTCAGCAGAGGCGTATCGAGGAGCGCCGTGACTACGCCGTCGCACTCGCCGAGCGGGCCGCCCCGGTGCGACTTATCCACGACCACCAGCGTGGTCTGGTGGACCTGCTGACAAAAGGCCAAACGCCGCGGATCAAATCCCAAATCGGCGGCCAGCGTCGCGCGGTTCGCGGCCCGCTGATCTGCGTCGGGACCATCGTGGGGTGCGACGTTCAGCGGTCGCGTCGCGAAGGCGTGTACAAGGCCGGACTCGACGCCAAGTCGCTCGAATTGGGCATAGCGCCGACCGTGGATGTGCACAATACGCATCGCTGCTCAGGAACCGTGCTGTGACACCGATTTCCGCAGCGTCGGCCCCGGTGGCCGACGGGGAACACCGGCAAGATGCCGGTGCCACACCGATGCCGGTGCCACACCGATGCCGGTGCCACACCGATGCCGGTGCCACACCGATGCCGGTGCCACACCGATGCCGGTGCCACACCGGCAAGATGCCGGTGCCACATCTACTCCTTCGACCCCGGCCAGAGCCAACGCATGAGCTCCACCGTGTCGTACCAGCCCTTTTCCACGTTGTTCTTGTACGGCGGCCGGCGCGACTCGGGGACTTCACCCGCATGCACGAAAAAATCATCCGGATGCTCGGCGACCCAGGGCTCCCACCCCGTCACGTCTGCGTTGTGCGTCACGCCGGTGAGCCGCACCAGCGAATTCTCGCACTCGTGGGCCACCGCGAAATCCTCGTCGCGCAGGCCGTCGACCAGCGCCCGCACGGCGTCCGCGTGTTGGTAGCACCCCAGCCCGCGGGCGGCGGCGATCCGCGTGTGCCGATCGTCGTCACGCTTCAGCCGCTCCAGCAGCGTGTTGTACACCTGCTCAAGGTACTCCTCGGGCACCTGCCGATTCTCGGACAGCCGCGCGAGCGCCAGCGTCGCATCCCCGCGGCAAATCGCGACCGGCGGCCAGACCTCCTGGGGCGGATAGTCGCGATGGTTGATGATCTTGAGGGCCGCTTCGGTCGCCCGCGGGTCGCCGGTGCGGGCCAGGGCGCGAATGGCGACACACCGCGTCTGGGGCTCGCTTTCGAGCAGCGCGATGGCGACGAGCCCCTTGATCGACCATTCCTGGTTGAGCTTCTTGCTGGCGGAAATCTGCACCACCGCGTCGCGACGGGCGTCGGCATCGTCGGAGGAGACGGCGATGAGCATGTACTGCTGCGGCGTCTTGCGCGGCTGGAAGAGCTTCTGGACCCCGACGTCGAGCTTCTGCTCAACCTGCCAGTCCTTGCAGCCGGCCGAAAACAGCAGCGCACTACACAGCAGCGCAGCGAACGGCACGCCAGGCCGGTTACGGCCCGCGCAGCGCCGGCCGCGAGACGTTGACGTAGCGTTCGGGCTCGACCAGTTCGACCTGCTCGATGGGCTCATTGAGGAACCTCGATCCCACCTCTCGAAACCGCGCCGGGTTATCGCTCACATAACAACGCATCGTACCGGGCGCGGCGGCGGCACTCAAGGAGCCGTATTCGGTGAGGTGGTCGCGGACGGTCAGCGAGGTCGCCTGGCCGCTGTCCACGATCTGGACGTTGGGGCCGAGGTGGGCGGCGATGGCGGCGCGCAGCAGCGGATAATGCGTGCAGCCCAGGACGATTACGCCGAGGTCCTGTGAGCGTAGCGGGTCGAGGTACTCCGCGACGGTCAGGCGAACGAGCGGATCGTCGCACGTGCGGCCCTCTTCGACGAGCGGAACGAACAGCGGGCACGCTTTGGTGACGACCGGCTGCTGGGGGGCGAGGGCGCGAATGGCCTTGAGGTACGAGCTACTCGCGATTGTGGCCTCGGTGCCGATAACCGCGATCGTCTTGCCGCCGGCGAGTTGCACGGCCGCGCGAGCACCCGGTTCGACCACGCCGATCACCGGCACCGGCATTTCGCGCTTCAGCTCCGGAAGTGCGAGCGCGCTGGCGGTGTTGCAGGCGGCCACGATCAGCTTGGGCTCGAAATCCAACAGGAAGCCGGCCGCTTCGAGCGCGAACTGGATGACGGTCGGCCGCGATTTCGTGCCGTAGGGCACGCGGGCCGCGTCGCCGAAGTAGACCAGGCTTTCGTCGGGCAGAATTTGGCGCAGATGACGTACGACGGAGAGTCCGCCGAGGCCGGAATCGAACACGCCGATCGGATTGGTGTTCACGCGGTCCTCCTTGACCGCCGCTCGGATGCGGTCGCCGGTCGCAGGATAGACCACGGGCGGGTTTGGGGCCAGCCCCCCACGAAAACCGCGGAGCGGAGTCATTTGCCCAGCTAAATTCTCTGCGTTTTCTGCGCTCTTTGCGTCTTCGCGGTTATGAGGAATCGGGCACGAGCCAGCGGCGGGCGAGGCGGGCCAGGGCCATAGCCGCGGCGGTGACCACCAGCATGAGGCCGATCGCGACCGGGAGGGCGCCGGGATGCGCGGTGAATAGGTCGACCACGTTGTCGCGGTAGGTTTCCGCAATGTGCTGCGCCGGGCGGCTACACCACAGCGCCAGGAGCAGGCCCAGCGCCAGCCACGGGCCGAACGGAATCGTGGCCGTGCGCTTGAGCAGCAGCCCGAGCAACCAGCCGAGCAGCGCGAC
>JAGVEP010000353.1 GCA_020058145.1 Phycisphaerae bacterium
CACAACATCGAGATCACCGGCGACATCCTGAACCCTGTCACGATAACAGGGTTTCTAAAGGCAGATATCGTGTGTGGAAGTCTGCACGACTTCAAGGTGAGCGGCGTGGGCAGCGGAATATTCCCGCCCCCCAGCATCACCGTCTATGGGCCCTACGCGGAAACGATGTATGTGAATCAGACCGTCAACACGCTCAACATCGCCGGGGACGTGGCCCCGAACGCCACTATCGAGATCGCCGGCTATTCGAGCCTGTACAACCTCGCCATGCCGTCGGGCGTGATTCGCGGGTCGGTGAGTGTCGGCGACCACCTCAACGCGGCCGACATCGGCGGCATCGCGGCGGGCGGTTCGCTGAGCGTGGATGTGCAGATCGGCACGGGCGTCAATGACCCGAACAACCTGTTTCACGTGGCCGGCGACATATCCGGGACGCTGACGGCACCGTACGTCGCGACGTGTTTCCGGCTGGATGGCGTCATCAAGAGCACCGGCCGGGTGACCGTGAACCAGGACTTCGACACGGTCGGCGGCGACTGCCCGGCTGCCCAGATCGGCGGGGTGCAGGCCGGCGGGTTGATTGAAATCGGCACGCTGCTCGGCGAAATACACGTGACCGACGACTTCTACGGCGACGTACACGTGGCCGAGGAGCAATCGGGCAAGCTGGAATTCTTCGCCGCAGCCAATGGCACGGTGGAGCTTGGCAGCCTGTCGGGCAAGGTATACGCCCAGCAAACGCTGGGCGGGAGCTTCACGGTAACCGGCGATGTCACCAGCACCGGGGATATTTTTGCCGAGCAGGGCATCAGCGGCGCGGTACAGATCGGCGGCAGCCTGGCGGGCACGCTGCGGACCATTGATCCCAACGCGCCCTACGCCTCCGCTACCAGTCTGAGCGGAGCGCTGACGATTCAGCACGACCTGACGGGCACGGTGTTGGTGGGTGCCGATCTGACCGGAGCCCTGACGGTTTCGCACGACCTGACCGGGACGGTGAATATACTCGGCCAACTCAAAGACCCGGCGGACGCAAACGACCCAAACATTAACCTGCTAGGCGGACACATTATCGTGGATGGCTCGTTCAAAGGCCCGAGCGAAGAGGCCTGCGCCTGGATTTCCATCGGTGGCGGGATGCGGGGGCCGCACCCGTTCATCGCGGTGGACTACAACGGGTGGACGGAGGGGGCGACTTGGGACCACGCCTACGTCCACTTGATCGACCCCAATGCACAACCCTATTGGCAAGAATGGTCCTTCAGAGGAAATAATCCTGACCATCACATTTGGCGCATCAGCGACTGCCGCGGCAACGCGTCCAACGCCAACCTCGAGGGAAATGTGCTTCCGATATCACAGGTCGACGCCCTGGTCGAAGCGATTGCCGATTCCCAGGCCTATGCCTACCACTATCCGGGTTTAGGGGCCCTGGCCCCGGACCCCAATGGCGAGTGGACGACCGGCGGTAGCCGCGACTTTCATTGCGACCTGGACTGCGACGCAGTGGTCACTCATCTGGACCTCAACGCCTTTATGATCTATATGACCGACGACCCGAATTGCCGGACCGACTGCCTTGCGATCGGGCGCGGGATGGTCCCGAACCAGTCATACGAGGATACGGCCCAACAACTGCTGGAAAACGTGGCCCCGGAGCGCTATGCCGACCTGTGGGAACTCGAAAACCAGTTGACGGACCCCAATCAGACGGCCGACCAGGACGTCCTGGATTATTGGCTGGGCGTCCAGGCGTATCAGAGCGAGTTGCGCGCATTCCCCGCCGGCCTGGTCTTCGCCGGCGACCCCAACGACCGTGTGACGACCGAGCAGAAGACCGTTACGCTTTCGTGCTTGGGTTGCGGGGAGCTTCCGTACACCGTCGAGGTGCAGATGTTTGGCACTCATCGGTTCGAGTGGCTGGCCGTGGACTCGACCAGTGGCACGCTTGTCGATGGCGCAACTATCAGAGTTAACATCACCCGCAGTGCGTGCCCGACCGGCTCCTATTCCGGCCAACTCGACGTTTACATCAACGAGCCCAACGAGCCGACGTTCAGCATTCCGGTCACGATGACCAAGCCGCTGACCAATCCGCGGATTGTGCCGACCGTGGAATTGGGCCGCAATGATCCGTTCGATCCGAATGATCCGAACGGATAGGGTAGAATCGATCATGTGATTGAGGGGCTCATGCAGTGGCAGCGGGTGACGGACGTTGCGATCGTCTACAACATTCCGTCCGACGTATACGAACCGAACGCCGTATACACCGCGCTCGCCAGCGCGGTGCCGGACATGAAGATCTATCCGGGTGTCGTTTCAAATGGCAACGACTGCGACCTTGATAATGCGAATCACTGGGCCGGTGTCGCCGCGCAGGTAAACGCCATTGCCGCGGCAACCGGGTCGGACATGGTCTTTATTGACAACGAGGCGATATTCAGGAAGTACCTGGACATACCGCCGGATCCGAACGATCCGAACGATCCGAGCCTTTACCGCTGCAACCCCAACGACCCCCAACGTGTTCGATCCCAACGCATTCGAGGACGCCATGTAGGCGTTCCATCAGAACCTGGATCCGAATATCACGATTCTCTGGTATCGGGGTCTCGCTACCACCTGCATACCGAGCGATCCGAACATCAACTGGCGGTTGGCGTGGAATGAAGAGCGGTTGTTGACGATCACGGACATCATCGCGCCTCGTTATGTCACCCTCGGCTATGACCAGCCCACCTACCTTGACCCCAATACGTGCTGCCCGAGGTACCTGGAGTTCGATGCCTCCCAGAGTGGCACGTTGAATCCGCTGTGCCCGATCATCTACGTCAATCAGGTCGGCTGCGGATGGGATTGGAAGATCGACCCTATCGACCCGGATGATGGTGTACTACACGCGCTGGACGTGCTACAACAAAACCAGTTCCCAGACGCCTTGTTCTACACCGGCTATACCAACTGGGCGGAAAATGCAATGGACGTAGCGAACCTGATCTGGCCGCCCGGGTACTAACAGTTCGCAGTCCCGACCGTAGAGCGCGCCGGCCCGTGACGGCGCTGGCTGGGAGTGAATGTGGCCTCGCGCGAGTCGAACGTCGTTAACAGCGGCGTTCGGCCCGCGCGCGAGCGATGTGCCCGCGCTCCGTGCGTCGGCCCGGGGCATTTCATGAAATTTCGCGCGGCAGGAAGGCATCCGCGCAAGAGAAAAGCCGCGCGCGACGCTCGCCGCGCGCGGCTCCCTCAATGCTGTGCCGAAAATCGTTAGTTCGTTGCCGCGACCGGGTTCACGGAAACCATGCGGCCGTGGAATTCGACGACGCCGTTGCTCAGTGCAAACAGGGTATCGTCCCGCCCGCGCCCGACGTTGCGGCCGGGTTTGAACGGCGTGCCACACTGCCGCACGATGATGCTCCCGATCTGAGCAAGTTGACCGCCGCAGAGCTTCACGCCGCGGTACTGCGGGTTGCTGTCGCGACCGTTGCGGGTCGAACCTTGTCCCTTCTTATGTGCCATGTTCCATTCCGTTTATATGCAGACAAAAAAAGCCGTCACGCACTGCCAGCGGTCCGCGGCAGTCGTTACCGCATAATCCAACGCGCACCCGCCCGCTCAGGCAGCACGCCCGGGCGGGCTTGGGGCGAACCGGGCAGATTGTAGCGGATCTCCAGGGTCTTGCGAAGGGCGAAACTCTTAGGATTGACGTCTGTCTCGCGGGTCGCGCCGTCCGCTTCCGCCTTGCGAACAGTTTCCGGACGATTGGGGTCATGGCTCGGATTGGCGACGTAGCGTGTCTCACCGCTGAGCCCGGCCACGTAAACCGTGAAGCTGTTTAGGGTTAGATCGATGTCACGCCAGATCGCCACCGATTCGCGGGCGTTGTCGTCGCCGGTCAGCAGCGCCCCGATGGCCTTCGAGGGCTCGACCAGGTATTTGTGCGTGATCGCGTGCCGCTGGCGAATGGCCTCGAAAACAAGCGGGTTGATGCCCATATCCGTGTCGTAAACCCTCAGATCCTCGGTCACGATCTGGAAGATAGGGAAAAAGCGCTGGCTTCGCGGCCCCGGGTTCGTAACGGTGTACGCGACGTACCAATACACATCCGCCCGACTCGATCCCGGAACCTGAACCTCGATCCGCCGTGGGTCAAGGAACTTGAATTCCAGTTCCCAGGTCGTCGGAATCGCGGCCGGCTCGAGCGCCCGGCCGGCGTTCGGTGCCGCCTGCGGCGAAAGCGGCAACAACAGTCCCAGCGATGCAACCAAACTCAGCATCGCACGCTCCTAACCCCCGTACTGATTCCGAATGATCTGACTCGCCGGCGCTCCGGGGACGTTCAACGCCCCGAGCGTCCGCGAAGCCGCCTCCCGGATCGTCATGTTCGCGTCGCTTTCGGCGTTCGTGACCACTTGCTGCAGCGCTGCGGCTCCGAGCAGGTTCCCGCGCCGCTTGGCCGCCTCGGCCAGCGCCGTGAACATCTTCACACGCAGGTCTTCGGGCTCCTTGGTGCTCAGTGCGACCGCCGCAATCGCCTCCTGCGTCTTGCTGGACCCGAGATAGCCGAGCACCTCGGCGACCGCGAGCCGCAATTCCGCGTCTGCGGTACCAAACGCGGTGAGCAGCGCGGTCTCGGCCGCGGAAATGTCGAACAACGGGTTGTTCGTCAGTGCCAGCAGCCGCAGTACTTCGGTCGCCTCGCGGGCCAGGCCGCGGCCGATTTCGGGCGTAATCGTCGTGGCGCCGATGGCCTTCGATACTGTCGCGATCGCCCGGCTCACGTCCGCCGCCGTCGGATTCTGAGGCAATTCGGCCAGCCGCGCGTCCGCCTTGACCAGTTCGCGCACCGCGCCGACGTCGCCCGTCTTCGCCACCAGTACCACTGGAATGGCGGCAAAGCGGAATTCGCCGCGCAGCGCCGCGAGGCCGTCGTTCAGGCCGGGGTCGCGGATGTCAGACGCGATGCAGATTACGTCCAGACCCGGCACCTGCTCGCGGACCTTCGTCAGGCCAGGGAACAAAGCGGCAGCGGTCAGGACCTCGTAACCTTGTCCCCGCAACGCGGCGGCAACCACGTTACCCGATGCTGCGTCGGGGTCAATCACGAGCGCGTGCCGCGCACCTCGCTCGAGCATGAGGGCTTCGGACAGCACCGGCATGAGATTCTGGTGATTGGAGAACGGCTGCGTCGGCCGGCCCAGGCCCAGCGTTAGTGCGGCCTGGATACGTACCATCCGATCCGGGCAGGACAACGCCTCAGCCAGCGGCAAGCGGCCGCAGGAATCGGCCACCAGGCTCGCCGGTCCGGCCGTCTGGCGCAGGGCCTCGATCGCCCCCAGTGCGACTGCTGGCTCGTTCCGATCGATCGCCCGCGCGAGCGCCAGCAGACAGTATTCGGGTCCCGCGCACTGCGCGAAGTAAGCCGCGGGCGGGTACTTCGCGGGCCGAGTCGAATCGACCTGCCCGGCCGGAAGTTGCGCCTCACGGCGAAGATTCGCCGCCAGCCACAACGCCAGCGCCCCTTTGTGGTTCGGATCGAGCCGCAGCGCCTCTTCGCAGCAGCGCATGCACATGATTTCGTTGAAGACGGTCGTCGGGACCTCGGTGTTCTGCAGCGCTTCTTCGCGCCAATACCAAATGTTGGCCGTGTCGAGCCGCACGTCGGCCGCCAGCGAGGGCTTGTCCGTGTGGTAGTCCTCGGCAAGCTGGAAAAACGCCGCGCTCGCGGTCAAGCCGGACGGCCCCGCGCCCCCGTGTGCTTGCAGGGCGTCGAGCGCCGCCGTGGCGCTCTGCTTGATTTCGCCGGGTGTGTCCCGGTCCTCGGCCAGTTGCAGCAGGTACGGTACCGCCTGGGCATAGCCGATTTTGGTGAGCGCTTCGATGACGTAGCGCTTGGTAGTGTCGTCCTTCATCCGCAGCGCCATCACTAGCGGATTCAGCCCCGGCCGATCGACCTCGGGCAAGCACCGCAAGATCGGCCGCAAGAGAGGTTTTTGCGTCGGGTCACGGAGCGCTTGCAGCAGATATGGTACGGCGTACTCGCCAGAGTCGCGGAGCGCCTCGCGCGCGTTTTCGAAACCGCGCGGCGGCCCGCCCAGACGCTCGACGTTCTCCTTGATCCGCAGCGGATCGGCTTTGACCTCGGCTTCGCCGCGTTCCAGCAGCTTGAGGAGGGCGCGGGCCGAATCGCCGACGACCGCGTTGTCCATCAGTTGAACGAGCATCTCCCGCCGCTTCGGGGCACGGTCGGCAAACTCCAACAGCGCCACCGGGTCAGGGCTGGCTGCCAGGAGCGCGCGGAAGTTTGCCTCCGCCACGTCGAAACGGCCGATCTGGCAGAAGTACCAGCCGTCGTCGGCCTCGTTCATCTGCTCCCGCCCGGCCGTCAGCCGTGCGGCAATCTCCTGGCCGTTGGGACCGAGGGCGTCGGCTTCCATGTCCTGCTCGAACATGAGCAAGGCGCCGCCCGAAGCGGTACGGTTGACCGTGTAGTCCGCGAGCAGCGCAACGCGCAGCGGCGACGGCTCCTCGGCGAGGAGCTGCCCGAACACGCGTTCGGCCTGGTCCGCGTTGCGTTCCAGAACCGCTTGCAGCGCGGCCTGCCATTGCTCCCACGCCTGTCCGGCCTTGCCGGTGATGAACCCCCCGGTCGAGACCTGCGCCTCACTCGCGGCTACGACGACGACAACGAGAACACTCGCGAGGCTGATACCCGCGCGACGCAAGGGCCCGGCGGTACTGCACATAGCCACCTCCAGTGGCGCAACCGCTGGTCGGGTTGCAGGGCTGCAGGATTGCTCAAAACAGGCCGCGATTATAGCGCCAGAGCTGGGGGTGTCAAACACGCCGAGCCGCGACCCGGCAATCAGAGCCGCGACCGTCGGAACACGAAGCGCAAGCGAGTGCGCCGGGCCGCGGACACCGCTTCCTTCTATGAAGCCGGGCCTGTCAAGGGCGAAATCGGAATGGGCTCAGCCTTCTATTCGGGTTTTGAACCGCTCCGGGGCGCAGCCCAGG
>JAGVEP010000427.1 GCA_020058145.1 Phycisphaerae bacterium
CTTCGTCCCTATGTCCCTATGTCCCTGCTACTGCAACCCCGCCAACACCTGCTGCCAATACGCCCGCTGCTGCGGCTGGTTGCGGTTGTGATGGTGTGCAATCACCTGCGCCGCAAACGCCCGCAGCGCCGGCAGCCGCTCCGCCGGCACGTGCGCCCGCATTCCCGCGGCGAGCTGCGGCGCGGCCATGAGGTCGCCGCCGGAACAAGGCTCGCAGTACGGCGAGCAGGCCTCGTTGGGGTCACACGACAGCCGCGCGATAAACGGATTGATATCGTCAAGATTCACCAGGCCGTCGCAATTCATGTCGGCGTGAAATGCTATCGACCCCGCTAAGCCCGGAAACGCCTCCGCGTAGCCGTTCGGGTCGCTCAAAGCCAATACAAAGGGGTCGATGTCGTCAAAGTCCAAGAAGCCCGAGTTGTCGCAATCGCCGCGACAGGGCGTGCATTCAAAAATCATCGCCGCCGGCGTGTTCTCCGTGTAGCTCGTCCCGTCGATGCTGACCAGCCCGTACTGACCCCAGCGATCGGGGTGGTTCGGATCGTAACCGTCGTAGTCGAAGCACACAAATGAGCGGCTACCGACCATCTCTTCATGGATCGTGACGCGTGTGTCCCCCTGCACATTGCCGAACGCCCCGTTGACGATGATCTGCCCGGGCATGTTCGGGTCATTGGGATCGCCGAGATGGCCCCAAACGCCGATTCCGTTGCCGTTCAGATCACCGCCCACCGTGAGCGTGCCCGAAAGGTCACGCGCCGTCAGGTTATTCGGGTCGTAGCCGACGCCGACGTAGCCGCTCATGTTGCCGCCGATTTGCACCGCGCCCGAGAGATTGCCGTCCGGGATGAAAATGCCGCCCGACAGGTCCCCATCAATTGCCACGGTGCCGCTCAAATGGCCGACATACACGCTGCCTACCAGACTCTGGCCAACATGCAGGCTGCCGGCCAGGTCGCCGCCCGCAATCTCCACCAGGCCGGACCCCGAAACCTCGCCCAAGACATCCACACGACCGCCAAGCGCCGCGCCCATCCCCAAATAGCCGCTCAGGTCGCGCCGCACCGTCACCTGCCCGTCAACGGCGTAGTAGCGGTTCGGATCTTGCTCGTCCTCGCAGCCGGCGGATTCGGTGCTGATCAGGAGTTGCCCGCTAAGGTCGCCGCCGATGTCAAATGTGGCCTCGCGCTCGATACAAGTTACGATAAGCCCTTGTCCGGTAAGGTCGCTGCCGACAACTACGCTACCGCCGCCGACAATTCCGAGTGCGGCCACATCCTCCAGCTTCCCATCCACTTCGACCTTCCCGGCAATGTCGCCGGCAACAAGTACACTTGTCGTGTCCCCGTAGACCTTCAAGAGGCCGCCGGCGCCGACACCGTTCCCCAGCCACGCGGTCCCCAGGCTACGGCCGATGGTCACGACTCCGCTCAGCGACGCATAATTCTCGTCGAACCAGACGCGAAGTTCATCCAACGCT
The DNA here is from genome assembly GCA_020058145.1 of Phycisphaerae bacterium. Lineage (GTDB taxonomy): Bacteria > Planctomycetota > Phycisphaerae > UBA1845 > Fen-1342 > JAGVEP01. The sequence continues at coordinate 1,484 of JAGVEP010000427.1, forward strand.
CCCTCGACGTTGAGGTCTGCGGAGGACGACACGCTCCCCCCGAACTCCCCCCCGCCGATGACGATCTGCTTTACGTACGTGTAAAATCCGCAGATATGCAGTGTCCCGTCGTAGCGCGTGGCCCCGGCGGGGTCGGCAATCGTAATAGTCGGGGCGTGATTGGGGTCGTCGGCCCCGCCGGCGCTCAGATCCCCCAGGCTGGCAGTGGTGATGTCGGCGAGCAGCGCGCCGCCGATCGTGACCTGGCCCATGTCCTGCGTGATCTCGATGTTGTTCAACACGTCATTGCCGATCGTGAGCGTTCCCGCGTGCGTCGCCTTCAGCGGGCCAACCTCTCCGAAATCCGTCGTGATGCTCACTTCATCCACATACGTGTCGGCGTCAGCGCCCGTCACCAGGTCCAGCTTCTTCAGGAAGGCCGCACCACCCTGCGGGTGGTTCGGGTCGCCAATGACGCTCAAGTGAATTACGCCGACGGGCCCGGTCGGGGCGATCGAGATCGAGTCGAGCGTGCCCGGATCACCCGTCTCGCTGTCGTAGGCCTGGAAGTACCAGGGAATGTCGGGGTTGCTGCCGTGCCAGATTTCAACGATGCGCTGAATCTGGTCAATCCAGTAGTTGGTTCCCAAGACGTAGTGATTGGGGTTATTGGGGTCGGCGCCCGGGCCCCAGAGCTCAATAACGTTGCCGGCGCTAGCGCCCTGCGTGAGGCAGATCGCTGCCAGTACCATGCGTCCTAACCTTTTCATCACTGTTCTCCTTTGATCCAAGATGGCCATGAGGTGCGCGCGAGACCGTCCCGCGCGCCTCTCAGAAACGCACTCAGAATTACCGCAGATGTGAGGAGCGCCGGCTCGGGAACGAGTACGCCCAGCCGCACGTAATCCCACTCGGTCAAGCTCGTCGATCCCTGCACCCCGTCCCCCCAAGATACCCGCGAGGGGCCGTAGACCTCCGTGAACGCGCCCGTTAGGACGGGAGCACCGTCGATGTACAGTGCGTACGTGCGCATGTCAGACGAACGCATTTCGAAGTCGTGGAACACACCGGGCGTGAACGGGGCCCACGTGTGTTCGTACGAACTCCATACCCGGTCGGTGCCGAATCCGAACGCCGCCCGATAAAACTCGTATGGCCCCGCTGGATCAGACGTCACACCGATGCTCGTGTCGTAATAGATGGAAGTGTCATGAACTGTGAGCCCCCAGGATAATACGAATGTCTCGTCAGAATGTTGCGGATCAATCGGGTGCTGAAAGACCATCTCGTAGTAATCATAGATCCAGACGCTCTCGCGGGAGTCGATGAACAGGCTACCGTCCTCGATCCAGCGCTGGGCAGGAACACTCCCGTGAACGCGCTGCCATTCGCCTTCCTCCTCGGGAAATGCGTTGCCTTCGTAGCTAGTCCACCAGGGTTCGGCGAAGACCACAACGGCCTGAAAGCCCACGAAGCCGAAGAGGAGCGTCAGCTTACGCATAGCAGCAATCCTCCGCTCTTGCTGCTCCGCCACCGCGGCGAGATCGTCGTGGCCAAGTTAGAACGCCAAGAAGCCCTATGGCCAGGGAAGCGGGTTCCGGAACCACCCCGAAACGGACCCAATCCCACTCCGCCAAACTGCTTGCGCCATCCATGGCCTGGCCAAAACCCACCCGGGGGGGACCGAAAACCTCTGCAAAAACACCCTGGATAGCCAAGCTGCCATCAATGTAAAGCTGGTAGCTGCGCATGTCCGCAGAGCGCAGCTCGTAATCGTGGAACACCCCCGGCGCGATCGGGGCGGAGACCCCGTGCTCGAACACGCTTAACACCCGGTCCACGCGGAATCCGAAAGCCGCCCGGTACCAGTCGGAACCAACGGGATCGGAAGTAACGCCGACTCCCGGGTCGTAGTACCCGCTCACGCTGTCGACCTTCAGACGCCAGGATAGCAGGAAGAGCTCCTGCGGTTGTGGATCGATCGGATGGTCAAACGTCATCTGATAGTATTCGTACGTGTTCGGAGTGTTCCACTTGTCGAGGAAGAGGACGCCATTGTCGATCCAGCGCTCGGCGGGAAGGCTCCCGTGAACGCGCTCCCAGCCCGGTTCCTGCTCCGGGAAGTCGTTAGCCTCGTAATTCACCCACCAAGGCTCCGCGCGCCCCAAACTCGCGCCAGCCCATAGCATCGTGACTACCAACAGTATCAGGACGCATTTCATCGCGCAGCCACTCCTTTCCAGCATTCCCTAGCGGCGCCGGCGCCTGAGCATCGCCAACAGTAGCAGCACCGCAATTCGCCCCGATGGCTCCGGCACCACTACGCCGAGTCTCACGTAGTCCCATTCGGTCAAGCTGCTCGATGCGTAGCCACCGTCGCCCCACGTCAAGCGCGCTGGACCGAAGACCTCGGTGAATAGCCCCTGCACCGCGGGGGCACCGTCTATGTATAGGACGTACGCCCGCATATCGGACGAGCGCACTTCAAACTCGTGGAAAACGCCGGCCTCAAATGACGCGTGCTGGCCGTCTTCGCTGATGATGGTGTCCTCAGTGAAATTGAACGCCACCCGGTAGAATTCGTACGGGCCGACCGCGTCCGACGTGAAAGCAATGCCAGCGTCGTGGTTGATGTCGTCGTCGATCTTCAGGCGCCAGAACAGTACGAACAATTCGTTCGGGCCATGCGGGTCCACCGGATGGTCGAAGACCATTTCGTAGTAGTCGTAGATGAGCGGACTGGCACGCGAGTCGATTGAGAGCACCCCCTCTTCGATCCAGCGTTGGGCGGGGGTGCTAGCATGCATCCGCGTCCAGCCCGGTAGCTCTTCGGGGAATAAGTCGGCCTCGTAGCTCACCCACCAGGGTTCGCCACGGACGACGCTCACGCCCGCCCATAGGGTGAGTCCTGCCAGTAGCAACAGGATAGATTTCATCGTCGTTGCGCTCCATTCAAGTCGGGCGGGGCCGGGCGCGCTGGATCGAGTTGCACGGTCGGCGCCCCACAAAGCACTTTGTCCAGCGAATCCCGGATGTCCTGCGGGTGCAAGCCGAGCTTCAGCGCATCCGTCGCGGCGTTCCGAAACCGCCGCAGGACCCGGCGGATCTGCTCGTCCAGCGTCACCGGCGCCGCGCCCGTGCGGCGCGCGTGCCCGTAGAAATCACATAGAAAGCCGCTCCGCTCCTGGGCGGTCCGCGGCGGCTGGGGCCATTGGCGGGCGGCTTTCAACGCGTGCGAAACCCACGAACGGGAATAGGGTTCCCGGTCCGGCGGGGCCAGCCGCCGGCCGATCTCGGTCTCGGTCAGACGTTCGCCCGTACTCGCTCGGCCCGCTTCGTAGATCGCGAACAGGTCTTGCGTCCAGCACCAGTGCGCCATGGCGTCGTGGGCCTGAATCTGGTCGAACCACCGTCCGAGGTGTTCCAGATCGGGTTTCGCAATAGCGAGCGCCGCACGACTCCTTCGATTCTGCTTTGCCAGACCGAAAGCAGAGATCGTTTGATCTTGTTTCGCAAATGCGAGCGCGGGCCGGTCCTGCTCGAAGGCTGAGAACCTCGTGACGCCGCAGCAAGAGCCCGTATCAGGCGTTGCCGATGTGATGCATTCGCGGCCCACCATGGCTGCCTCACCTCACAAACGCTCTCTCAACGCCCGGGCTTGGGGCTTGGGGCTTGGGGCTTGGGGCTCTGGCCCCGTCCACCCGCCATCGCGCCCTGCATCCACTGCCCGCTTGCACGTATATTCTATTCCAGGTTTTGGTGGTCGTCAAACGTTTTTTAGGACGTTTTGCAAAAAACAGGCCTGCACTGCCCCGACGATGCCGCTTCCCGCCCGACAAACACCCCCTGACACTACCTGTTGTGCCCACGATTATCGTACCCACACCGTAGCCTACAGGTATTCACCTGAGTGCCGGAGCCCCATCCCACATGTAGTGAAAAATCGGATCGCCTACGGAAATGGACACGTACCCCGCCCCCACCTACCAGACCGGCGCGGCTACGATCCCCCCGTGCGCCCGTTCCCGCGTTCCGACCTTTCCACGTTCCGACCGCACCGGCGGGCCAAACCCGCCCTACCCGCTCAGCAGCGCCACAAACGCATTTATGTCGTCAAAGTCGACACTGCCGCTCTGGTCGCAGTCGGCGTTGAGCCAGTGGCAGTTCGGAAAAGCCGCCTGATATGCCTCTTGCCCGCTCAATGCCAGCACAAACGCGTTGATGTCGTCGAAGTCCACGATGCCGTCGCAGTTCAGGTCGCCGTGCGGATCGGCGTGCTGGAGCGCGCGCAGCGCGTTGATCCGGCCCCAGCCATAGTGGTCATCCCAGCCCGCCGGACCCAGATCGTCGGCTGTGTACCGAAGAATGCCCTCCACCTGGGTGTTCGTCAGCGTTGGGCTGTACGACCGCAGGAGGACCGCCAGCCCGCTGACGTAGGACGTGGCCATCGACACGCCGCTGTACATCGTGTACCAGCCGTCCGGGTAGGTCGAGAGAATTCCCACACCAGGAGCAACGACGTCGATCTCCGGACCGTACACGGAAAAGGAGGCCCACTGATCGTGCGAATCCGTGGCACCGACGGCGAGGCACTCTTCGAAGCGTGCGGGGTATGCTATCCCCTGGCTTTGGTTGCTACCCACGGATGCGACGAGCACCACCCCCTGGTCATGGGCATACTGGACTGTGCCGTGGAGCAGGCCCGAGCCGACGTACGTGGTGAGGCTCAGGTTGGCCACCTGGGCACCGTGATCGGCCGCCCAGACGATCCCCATGGCAATGGTGCTTTCGGTTCCGTAACCGCCGTCGCTGACGCACTTGACGGGCATCAGATTCACATTCCAGATTACGCCGACCACACCGACGCCGTTGTTGCCGCGCGCCCCGGCGATGCCGGCGACCATAGTGCCGTGGCCGTTGCCATCGTGCGTGTCGGCGTTGTTATCCAAGGTGTTCCAGCCGGGGACAAGTTGCAGGTCGGGATGCGGCTGGATGCCCGTGTCGATGATGGCGAGCGTCACGGTGCCGTTACCGGTGTGCAAGTCCCACGCCTCCGGGGCGTGGATGTCTGCGCCGGGTGTGCCCCCGTTCTGCCCGGTGTTGTGCAGGCCCCAAAGCTGCGAGAAGAACGGATCGTTCGGAATGGTCGCAGAGAGCGTTGCCGGACCGTCAAGTTCGACGCGCTCGACGCCGAGGCGCGCGTTCAATTCGGCGATGGCGGCCGCGACGTTCGCCCCGCGCCCCAAGGAAACACGAAAATAGCGGTTCAGGCCGTATTTCTCAGCGCGGGCCGCATACCGAATGGGTTCGGAGAACACTGGCACAACCGCGCCCACGTCCGCCAGACGATCGGGTGTGAAACCGGGAGCGAGCCGCACCAGAAGTGCTCCCGGCGCGCCTGGTTTGACCGAGTCGGAGTGCGCTCCCGCCGCACACAAGACCACAAACGCACCGATCGCTGACGCCCACACTGCGACACCGTCGCGCCGAAACGAAGAGGTTAGCATGGCCCGGCCTCCAGAGCGTCCCGCGCAGTGCGGAGCGGGATTCGGCTTTCACATCCCGGTCAACAGATCCACAAACGGATCAATGTCATCGAAATTGACCAATCCGTCACCGTTGCAATCGCCATTGGCGATGTGGCAATACGGGTAGACTTCGGCATAGCCCTCTGGATCGCTCAAGGCCAGGACGAAGGCGTTGATGTCGTCAAAATCCACGACGCCGTCGCAGTTCGAATCGCCCGGGTGTAGCGCGGGGCGCCAGGTCGCGATGGAGCGCGGGCCGATGCCCTGGGTGCCGTAAATCGGCACGTTCTGAGTAAATGAGCCGTCCGCGTTCAGCGTGAACGAATAGACACCCATCACGCCGCCGTCCAGGGTCGAATTGTCCGTCACGAAGAACAGATTATCGAGCGTCTGCACGTCGCCCAGCGTGCCCTGCATCCCGACGTCGAACATCTGGCCAGTGTAGGTCAGGCCGCCCGTGTTCGGGTCGATGGCGGCCGACCGCACGGTCGCATCGGTCCCATGCCCCGCGAGCAGATAGCGGTCGGTGGTGCTGAGCGCCACGTTCGACGGCGAGCTGCCGAATTCCGGGAACGGCGAGCCGCTCAGCGGGCTCAGCGTGCCGTCGGCGGCGACGCCAAAACCGAGCAGCACGTGGGTGATGCCGCCCGCCGCGTACAGCCGGCCGCCGTCGTGCGTCAGGCCGATCTCCAGAGCGTAGTTCGACCCGGTGGGCTGTTGTTGCAGCAGCGTCAGCGTCCCGTTCGCGTTGACCCGGAAAACGAAAATCTGGCGGCCACCGCCGCTGTCGTTGACGTACAAGTTCTGCCGCGACGGGTGCACGGCCAGGTACGTGCTGAACGTGCCCACCGACTTTGCGTCGACCTCACTGAGCGTGGGCGGGGGGCCGGGCAAAAAGCGATAGACGATGACTTGATTGGAGTCGACGCGCGTAACCGCCAGCAGCTCGTCCGTGATCCACGCCACGTCCATGGGCGTGCCGAGGATGCTGAAGTAGGCGATCTCGGCGATGCTCCCGCCCGCCGCCACCTCGAAAAACGAGACCTGCTCGTACGGGTCGTTGGTCGAGGCATGGCCGGTCACGAGAAACCGGCCGCTTGGCGTAATCGAAATTTCGTAGGGGTTGCAGCCCGGGCAAGGCGCGCTCATGTTCGGCCGCGAACCGGTGATCACCTTGTTCACGAAATCCAGGGTGCCGTCCGGATTGACCCCGAACGCGGTCACGCTGCCTTCGAGGTTCCCGTTGTTGGCCACAAAGATCGCGCGGTCGCTGGCCTGCCCCTGCGTGGCGGGCACCACGCCGGCCGTCAGCGCGAAGCTCCAGAAAACCGCAGTTGTGCCAAGCCCACGAGCCCGCTGGGGGAATGAAAGGACGTTCACCATCGTGCTGCTCCTCTCCGCAAACTGCAATCCTCGGGTCGGTCAGCCTCCCAGCAACGCCACAAACGCGTCGATGTCGCCCTCGTCCACCTGGCCGTCGCTGTTGCAGTCCGCCAGGCCCAACGGGCACTCGGGGTGCAGCGTGGCGTAGGCGTTGGGGTCGGTCACCGCCAGGATGAAGGGGTCGACGTCGTCGAAATCGACCAAGCCGTCGCAATTCAGATCACCGAGCCGCGCCGGCGGCTGGAATTCCCAGGCGCCGATGTCCACCAGCGGTGGCGTGCCGGCCCCGGTGTCCGGAACATCCGGGTCTTCCACCAGGCGGGTCTGGCCAGCCAGATCGAAGGGCAGCAGTTCGCTCGTATCGCCGTTGCGATTGAGATCGAAAACATCTGCCGGAACCGCACCGTTGTCGCCGGCATCAATGCACGGCGAGCCGGGTTGCAGTCGCAGGTCATCGTCCTCCGTTCCGGCCACGCCATCGGGCCCGGCGGGCGCGACGAATTGCGGGTCACGCCCGAAATTGCCGGCGCCACCATAGTAGCCGCTCCAACCCTGAAGGTCGCAGTAGTGTACTTCCACCGGCGCGCCGCCGGTGAACAGTTGGGCGGTCTCGCCCGCGCCACAGTGGTTCGTGTTGCCCCACAGGATGGAGTTGAAAAGCCGGACGTCGCCGCCGTTGGTGCTCACCCCGCCAGCGAGCAGCGCGCGGTTAGCGGTGATGGTGCAATCATAGAGAAAAGCCAGGCCGAGGAGTTCGCCACGAAGTGCTCCGCCGCCGTCGTCGCTCCCGGCAACATTGCCATTGAATAGGCAGTTGGTGGCAGAGAAACGGCTGGTGCCGGCGAGATTCACACCGCCCCCGACCGTCCCCGCCGTATTGGCGATGAGCACCGTGTTGACCAAATCCGCATTGGCATCGGCATCCAAGTGGATCGCCCCGCCCGCGGCGTAGGACAAGTTGTCCACCAGGCGGGTGCCCACGAGGGTCGGCGAACTGCCCGCCAGACAGCAGAGCGCCCCGCCCTGCACCGCAGCGCTGTTATCCCGAAACTCGCACGTCAAGATGACCGGGCTACAGGTGCCCGTGCTGAAAAACGCACCGCCGGCGTGCGTGGCCGCGTTGTCCTGAAACGTGACCGTCACGAGCGTCGGATTCGCGCCACCTTCGAGGAAGATCCCCCCGCCATCGTAAGCGGAGTTGCCAGTCAGCGCCCCACCGTCAATGAACGGCACAGCACCGGCAGCGCTGTAATACCCGCCGCCGTACGTCGCGGAGTTGTCGGCGAAGGTGCAGGCCGTAAGTGTCGGCGCTCCACCACGGCTGGACATCCCGCCGCCCCAGTTGGCGACGTTGGCCGTGAACGTACAGCCGGAGAGCCAATACGCGTTCGTGCCGGTGGCGCCCAGGCCGCCGCCTTCGACCGCCGCGATGTTCTGCTCAAACGTGCAGTTGGTCAGCCCGGGGCTGCTGTCGTCGGAGTTGAACATTCCCCCGCCGGTGGCGGCGTGATTACCAAGAAACACACAGTTTGTGAGTGTCGCGTTCGAGTGCTGCGCGGACAGGACGCCGCCTCCGGACCGCACGGCCGTGTTGTCGCTGAACTCACAGCCCAAGACCCACGGGCTGGCATTCCGACTGGCGATCCCCCCGCCGGTATTGGCCGAGTTGCCGCGGAACGTACACCAGGAGAGCGCGGCGGTACTCCCGTTGCGCACAAAGACGGCGCCACCGTTCCCATTGGCGGCGTTTTCGTTGAATTTGCAGCGGTCGAAGATCGGGCTGCCGAAGTCGGTGCAGCGTACGGCGCCGCCGTCAAAGGCCATGTTGCCAGAAAACTGGCAGTTGTCCAAGCTGGGGGCCGCGCCGTTGCGACACTCGATCGCGCCGCCCGTGTTCGCCCGATTGCCCGCGAAGTTGCACGTGATCAGCGTGGGGCTGCCACCGCTAATGAACAGGCCGCCGCCCGCGCTGACGGCCGCGTTGCTGCGGAACGTGCAGGCCAACAGCGTTGGGCTGGCGTCCACGAGCAGCAGACCGCCGCCGGTATTCGGATAGTTCGGGTCCGCGGCGTCGCTTCCGGTTCCGCCGCAAATGGTCAGGCCATCGAGCACGGCGCTCGCGTCCGTGTCGCGACCGACGAGGACATGGAAGCTGTTGTCGCCGGTGTTGGCGAAGTTGACCCCGTCATCCCCGACGAGGTCGCCGCTGAGAATCGTCTCGTACACCTCGAGGTCGCGCGCGTTCGGGTCGGCGGCACCATAGCCCGCGAAGCCGCCGAACAGGGCCACGCCGGCGCGCAGCTCGAAGCTGGCCGTGCGATCGCCGGGCGTCGGACCGCCGTTGTCGGCCTGGTCAGGTTCGTAGGTGCCGTGACCGACGCGAATCTCATCACCCACAGCAACAGTGGCCAAGGCGTCCTGCAAATAGCGGAAGGGTTCGGACCAATTCGCCCCGCTGCCGCCTGCGGGGGCACTGCTGTCAACGTACCAAACCGCTTGGGCCCCGACCGGCGTTGTCAAACCGAGGACAATCAGCGTCAGGGCGCAGGCCCCGACGAGACGGCGATAGTTGCGTGTCACTGTTCGGTGCTCCTAACGGGCGGAACTGCGGGCACACACACCCAGACCCGAGGCTCCGAGGCCTGGGGTAAGCTCGCTTCATTGTAGCACATGCAAGTCAAGTGGCAGCCGAGAACCACGCAATGTGTACGAGTGGCACCTTGTCTTGAACAGTCGGGCGCGGCCAAAGGTGCGATTATCGGGCGTATTTTTAGCAGTGACGAGCGAAACCTCTGCCGCCAGAGCACGCAGCCGCGATCGTCGAGCTCCGCGCGGCATGTGTCAGGAGTTGTGGACCTTTGTCGAATACGTCCGCGGTGCCCGCGAATACCGATGCGCGTCCGGCCGCCGGGCTTATGATCCTTGCGTCGGGTGGCGGCCCCGGTACCGCCGTATGGGGCGACGCAGCGCCCCCCGGCAGGCGTGTTTACGCGCCGCGAGGTCCCTTGCGTGTCCGAAATGCCCGAAATCGTCACGCGCCGCACAATCGGCATCCGGGATATACCGCGTGTGCTGGTCGCGCCCCGGCAGGTCTTTGCGCGGGTCGAGGACGTGCGCGCCTGGGCTTGGCCGTTGCTGATCCTCCTGACAATTGTGACGCTGATCGGCTACGCGACGGTGGAAACCGGACTGATCGACCGCGAGGTGGACAGCGCGGTGCGTAACAACCTCGCCGAAATCGACCGGACCCAGCGCGATGTCGTCGAGCGCTCTGCCCTGCGCGATCTGTACGACCAGGCGTATAAGCAGGGGGAGTTCAAAAAGTTGCTCCAGCGGATCGGCGTCATCGTCGCGGAGCCGGTGCAAGCGCTGGCGGTGGCGCTGCTCGTGGCCGCCGTGCTGTACGGCGTGACGGCTCTGACCGGCCGCAAAGCCGAATGGCACACCCTGCTGACCATCTGCGTGCTGGCCGGCTTCATTGACGCACTGCGTCTGCTGCTGATCTTGGTCCTACAGTTGTGCTACCGCACGTTGGACGTTGATACGTCGCCGGCGCTGCTGCTGCCCTGGCTGCCGGGCGGCCTCGGCGGCAACGCCACGCAGCGGGCGGCGACAATGAGCCTGCTGTCCGCGCTGGACCCGTTTCGGGTGTGGTACTGGACGGTTGTCATTGTGGGGCTGGCCGCCAGCGCCCAATTGCCGGGCTGGCGTGCGTGGCTCACATGCGGGTTGTGCTGGCTCGCCGGCGCCGGCGGGCGCAGCGCCTTGGGCGTCTTGCCGACTATGATGGGCAGTGGCGGGGCAACGCCAGGGTAAGTCGGAGTCGCTATGAAAACCGTCATCGGCATCGTCGTCCTGGGCCTGATCGTGGGCGGGGTGTTCCTGTTGAACCACGCGACCCGCACCAAGGACGGCAAGAGCGTCCTGAACGTCGCCGGCGAGCTCGAAATCGCGGTCGACGCGGCCCGGCCCGAACAGCGTGACATCATTCGCACCGTCCAGGCCCCCGGCGAGGTTGAGGCCTTCGCGGAAGTCGGCATCAGTTCCGAGGTCGTGGGCAAAATCCTCGAGATGCCGGTGGAAGAGGGCGACCACGTGCAGGTCGGCGATCTGCTCTGCCGCCTGGACGGCGCGGTGTACCGGGCGCGGGTGCTGTCCGGCGAGGCGAACGTCGCCAAGCTCAAGGCGGCCAACACGCAAGCCCAAGCTGACCTGGGGCGGGCCGAGCGCGACTGGGCGCAACAGCAACGGCTGCGGGAGACGAACGCGTCGTCGGCGATGGAGCTGGCCAACTACCAGACCGCGCTCGTCGGCGCCCAGTCGATCTGCGAGATGCGCAAGCAGGAACTCATCGAGGCGGAAGCCGGTTTACAATCCGCCAGGGAAGACCTGGCCAAGACCGTCATCCGGTCGCCACTCGACGCCATCGTCGCGCAGCGCTTCGCCAAGACCGGTGAAGTGGTCATCACCGGGACGATGAACAACCCCGGCACCCGCGTGATGGTCCTCTGCGACCTGTCCCGGATGCAGGTGCGCTGCCGGATCGACGAGGCCGACGTGCCGCTGGTCGCCCCCGAACAAACCGCACGCATCTACCTGCAATCCGACACCCGCCGCAGTATCCCCGGCCGCGTGCTGCGCGTGGGCACCAAGGGCACCAAGCCGCTCGGTCGCGACGTGGTGACCTTCGAGACCCTGGTGCTCATTGCGGGGGACGACCCGCGCGTCAAGCCCGGCATGACGGCCAACGTCGAGGTCGAGGTCGTGCGGCGGGAAAACGCGCTGACCATTCCCGTTCAGGCGGTGGTGTACCGCAAACGTCGCGACGTGCCGGACGAACTCGTGAAGCAATCGGACGAGCAGCAGGCGCAGCAGGGCGTCACGGCACACCAGAACCTGGCGGAGTACGTTCGACTGGTATATTGCGTCATCGACGGCAAAGCCCGCCCGCATCTGGTCCAGACCGGGGTCAATGACGCGACCAGCGTCGAGATTCTGGGCGGGGTGGCCTTGGCCGACACCATCATCACCGGCCCGTATCGCAGTCTCGACCAGCTCAAGGACGGGGCCACGCTCAAGGTAACGGAAAAATCGGCCGGCACCCCGCCGGCGGTCGCCGCCGCGGGCCAAACTGGCGGCGAAAAGAAGGACGAAGGTGTGGCGGCCGCGGCCGCGACGAGCGATCCCAACGACGCCGACGC
>JAGVEP010000343.1 GCA_020058145.1 Phycisphaerae bacterium
CAGCCAGATCAGACCGGCGAGCACCGCCGTCGTCAGGCGTGCCCACGGCTGATGCCAAGTGACGGCGAACACGGTCAGCACGGACAGCGGCGCCGACCAGAGGATCCCGCGGGCATCGACGTTCAGCCGCCACAGCGCGAGGAAGAAGGCGGCGAGCAGGGGTCCGCCGGTGTAGGTGGCCATGGCCAAGGCGAGGTTCAGTATGTCCTTATAGTGGTCCCAGGCGAGCTTACTGACCTGGGCCATCGCGCACAGCGCGATGGCCCAGCCCACGACGAGGAGTTTGGAAACCCGCACGTAGTGAGCGTTGTCGGCCGCCGCAGTGCCCTCCGTCCCTTCGTCCCTCCGTCCCTTCGTCCCTTCGTCCCTTCTTCTCCCTTCCCGCCAGGGCTGGTAGAAGCCCGTGATGACGACCTGGGACAGCGCCACCAGCACGCCATCGAGGGTCGAGATCGCGGCGGCGAAGACACCCGCGATGATGAGCCCGACCATGCCGATCGGCATGTGTTCGAGGACGAAAACCGGGAAAACGCGGTCGTTCTGCTGCTGCACCGCCGCCAAGGCCTGCCCGGAGAGCGGGAAGTACTGGTAGAACGCGAATAACCCCAGTCCGACCGCCACCGCCACGATCGTGACGAGCAGGGCCGCGCTGCTGGCGAGCACGGCGTACGTCGCCTGCCGTGGTCCGCGACAGCAGAACATGCGCTGGGCCATGGTCTGGTCCGTGCCGTAAATTGCGAGGCACATGATCGTGTTGCCGAAGAGCCCGGCCCACAGCGTGAAGGCCTGATCCGGGTCCGTGCTGAGGTTCCACAGCCGCAGTTTGCCGTGCTCGGCGGCGACGCGGACCATTTCCCCCCAGCCGCCGGGGATTTCGACGAGCACGAACGCGAGGGCGACGATCATCCCGACCAGGAACACGAAGAACTGAATCACGTCGGTCCAGATGACGGTGGTGATGCCGCCGAGCCAGGTCCACAGCACGGCCGCCGCCCCGATCAGCCAGATGGAGGCCCACAGCGGGATGCCGCTGATGAGTTCGAGCACGATGGCGGTGAGCAGGACGCGGACACTCTGCCCCAGGACGGCTCCGAGGACGAACAGGCCGGTCGTGACCGCGCGGGCCTGCGGCCCGAGCCAGTGGCCCATGAACTCATACGGGCTGTAGATTTCGCGCTGGTAGAAGACCGGCACGAACCAAATGGCGACCATCACCCGCGCGAGCACGAGACCGACGGCGAGTTGCAGGTAGGTCAGGTCCCCGCCGGGGGCGTACACTACCGCCGGGACGCTGATGAGCGTCACCGCGCTGATTTCGGTCGCGATGTTCGATCCGGCGACGGCTGGCCAGGGGATCTTGCGGCCGGCAAGGAAGAAATCGCGGATGGTGGCCTGCTTGCCGGCGAGCTTCGCACCGAGCACGGTGGTAAACAGGAGGTAGGCCAGCAGCACCCCCCAGTCAATCGCGGTGAAATGGCCTTCCAGCGTCCTGCCTCCGTGCCTTCGTGCCTCCGTGCCTCCGTGCCTCCGTGCCTATCTTCGAAGCTGCTTCAAGAAGCCGCGCAGCACGGCCCGCGGAATCTTGGCCAGCCCCGGCGGCGGCAGCTCGTCCATGGACAGCCGCTCAATGACTTCCTCCGCCCGCACCGCGTTGGCACGAATCTCGCGGGCCAGATCCTCCGCCTCGTTCAGCTTGCCGCTCGCCATCTTCAGCACGTAGTCCGTCACCAGCGTCTCGATGTCACGGTCGAGCCGAATGTCGCCCAACGGTTCCGGCAGCGGCCCGGTCTTGGGCATGTCCGGCGGGACCTCCCGCTCGGCCCGCAGCATCTCCGCGAGCCGTACCGCGTCCTCGTGTAACCGGCGGCGTTCGCGCTCGGCGATTTCGTCGACGGGGGCGAGCCGCAGCGGCTCGAGTTCGTCCGCGGGTGTGGGGATGTACACGCTCTGATGACACTGGGGGCAGACGCCGCGCTTGCCGGCGTGCTCATTGGCGGTGCGGACCAGCCGGCCACAGTGCTCGCAATGGAATTCGATCGCCATGCGCGTCCCTCGTGCTTCGGGCCGGCGCCATTATCGCGGCTGGCCCCGGGCGTGCAAGCGCCCCACGCTCGCGGCGGGGAGACACCCGCTTAGAGCCCACCCCCAACCACTTGATGTGGCACCGGCATCTTGCCGGTGAAACCACAGGCTGGAAGCCTGTGCCACAGGTTGTGGGATGGGCTCCTAATCCGGCGACTCCCGTCCGGAACCCCGTGGGCGAAACCACATCCGCACCGGCACTTCCTTGAACGGCGTCAGCTCCCGCAGCCGATTCTGCATGAAGCGCCGGTAGTCGTCCCGCACCAGCGCCGGATTGTTGCAAAAGAACACGATTGTCGGGGGCGCGACGGCCACCTGAGTGCCATAGTAGATTTTCACCGGCTTGGTGCCGTGTTTCGCGCTGGGTCCGCGCAGGGCGAGGATCTCCTGTAGCGCCCGATTGAGCTGCCCGGTCGAAATGCGTGTGCGGGCCTGCGCGTGCAGGCTGAGGGCGACGTCCAGAGCCGCGTCGACTTTTTGGCCGGTCTTGGCGGTAATGAACGTCACCGGGGCATACGCCAGCGCCGGCAATACGCGGGTCAGGTAATCGCCAAAGTCGCCCGGCTTGGCCGTATCCCTGGCCAGGTCCCATTTGTTGACCGTAATGACGACCGGCTTGTACTCGTCCAGCACCGCCCGCACGAGCTTCAGATCGACCTCCGCAACCGGGACGAGGGCATCGATCAGCAGCATCACGACATCCGCGCGGCGAATCGAGCGCAGCGCCCGTGTGTACGAGTAGAAGTCGATGTCGCTCATGCTCGTCTTTTTGCGGACGCCGGCCGTGTCGATCGCGATGAACTGCCGGCCATCGCGCTCGAAGCGGACATCGACTGCGTCCCGGGTCGTGCCGGGAATCTCGCTGACGATCATGCGTGATTCCCCCGCCAGCGCGTTAACGAGCGTGCTCTTGCCCGCGTTGCGTTTGCCGACGATGGCCAGCTTCATCGCCGGGGTGCCAGGCTCCTCCGTCGCGGCCGCGCCGAGCAGCGGCAGCAGGCGGGCCAGCAGCTCATGCCGTCCGCGGGCGTGCAGCGCCGACATGCACACCGGCTCGCCATAGCCCAGCCGCACGAACTGCCCCGTCTGCGCCTCGTGCTTGGGGTCGTCCACCTTGTTGGCAACGGGGATGACCGGCTTGTCCGCGCGACGCAGCAACTCGGCCACCGTCTGATCGAGCGGCGTGAGGCCGTCCTGCACGTCAACGAGGAAGATAATTACGTCGGCGCGGTCGATGGCGAACCGGATCTGCTCTTCTACGTGGGCTTCGAGATGGTCGGCGTCGATGATCCCGATGCCGCCGGTGTCGACCAGCTCGAAGTAGCGGTCGTCATGCTCGACGATGGCGGAGACACGGTCGCGGGTGATTCCGGCCCGCGGGTCGACGATGCTGATGCGCTCGCGGGCCAGCGTGTTCAGCAGCGAGCTCTTGCCCACGTTCGGACGGCCGACAATGACGACGAGCGGCAACGACATGCCTGAGATAGTACAGGCACGAAGGCACGAAGGCACGAAGGGACGGAGGGACGGAGGGACGGAGGGACGGAGGGACGGAGGGACGGAGGGACGGAGGGACGGAGGGACGGAGGGACGGAGGGACGGAGGGACAAAGGCACGAAGGCACGGAGGGCAAGCGCGGCTGTGCGAACACAAATTCCCCGAAACCCCCGCCGCACTCGCTATTCGCTACTCGCCACTCTGCACTCTTTCACGCTACCCAGCGCCGGCGCAGCGGGCAGAGGTGGCCCTTGCGGCGATAGTGGCACAGCGTCGACTCGACGAGCTGCTGGGTGGTCAGCAGTTCGCAGTCCTTGGCGGCGAGCTGCCGCAGCGCCATCGCGCCGTCCTCGGCATTCCACCAGCCGCAGGCATCGTAGACCACGGTCACCCGCCGGTGCCGCAGCAACAAACCGAGTGCCAGCAGCCGCACGGTGCTCTCCAGCGCGACGCCGAAGACCACGAACCGCCGGACGGGCAGCTCCGTGAGCAGCCGGTCGAATTTCGGGTTGGTGAAGGGGTCGCGGTGTTCCTTCGCGAGGATGGCCTGCTGGTGTGCTTCGAGCAGGTCGAGCGAGACGCACAGACAGTTATCCGAACTCACCGTCACGCGGTCGGGCAACAGGCTGAACGGCAGTTTCTCCTGCCCCGGCGTGCCGAGCACGCACTCGGGGCGTACCAGGCCGCGCACGTCGTTCGGCCGACGGGCGTCAACGCACGAGAGCAGTGGGACGCGCGCCCAGCGTGCGAACGCTAACAAATGTTTCAAATACGGCAGGACGAGGCGAGCGTTCAGGGTGGGACGAGCACCCTCGGGCGCCAGATAGTCCCGCTGGGTACACAGGTCGACAAACACATCCCGGCGCGCAGAGTTCACGGCGCAGCCCTCCGCAGACAATGACTCCGGTGGCACAGTCCGAACTACACTGAACCGACTGTCAGCTTCTTTTTGCGAACGATGTGCGAATTCTCAGTTGTCAGCCGAAAGAGATCGGCACAACTGCCAACCACTTTCCTCTCCAGTGTGCGGAATTCTACGCCACGTCGCAACGGTAGGCAAGGAAAAACTGTACATTTCTAAAGCCCTCAGCGGCCGATAACCGGATGCTCCGAAAGAGTTTGCGGTTGAAGCGGATTCGGCTTGCTGTTATGTGACGCCGCGCGCGGTAACACCCCCTGGCCGCCCTTTGAATCGCCCGCGGAGCTATAACGGCCGGAGCGGTTTCTCCAATCCGGACGACCCAGACTGTGTCGGCGGTATGGCCTGCTGGTGTAGTGGCTCAGAATTGCTGCCACGCATGCCGTCCCCGAGCCGCGAGCGCCGGTTCGTGGTCGGTTGCCGGCACACCTGCACCGCGCCCTCGCACAAACGGCTCAGATGAGCTGCCGTTTTCGCGAGGCAGCACACCAGAGGGTGGAGTTCTCGCGCGGCGAATGTTACCATACGCAGTTATGGGAGGTCATGTCGCTCCTGAAACGCGAGCCGGTTGCGGTGGGTGAGTTCCCTTTGATTTGCAGAGTGGGTGCGGTCCGCGCCCCCCGCGCCGGCCGGCGGACGCAAGGAATACACCGACGAGCAGGGCGCGGTGACACGCGGGGTGGCCTGGGTCGGCTACAAGTTCCACCTGCTGGTCGCTGTGAAGCACGAAGTCATCGCGGCCTGGCAGCTCAGCTCGACCAAGGCAGGCGACAACCCGCGGCGGCTGCACGAAGCAAGAATCAAACCGCTGAGCGAGAATCGCCGGCTGTGGAAGGACGAACACGAGCGCCC
>JAGVEP010000414.1 GCA_020058145.1 Phycisphaerae bacterium
GCCGGGCCGCGCGGCACTGATCGCGTCGGCCGCCGTCACCAGCGGCGTGTACGGATGCGTCGCCGCCACGTCGCCGTGGTGCCCGAGAATCGCGTTGAGCACCGCGGGGGGCTCGTTGAAACGCCGCGTGAACTCATAGCCGACCTTGGTATGGCTGCCTTCCTGCTCGTGGTCGAGCGCCTTGCCGATGTCGTGCAGCAGGCCGCAGCGGCGGGCCAGGGCCCCGTCGAGACCGAGCTCGTCGGCCATGAGCCCGCAGAGGAACGCGACCTCGATGCTGTGCTTGAGCACGTTTTGGCCGTAACTGGTGCGGTACTGGAGCCGCCCGAGAATATCGAGGATTTTCTTGTTGATGCCGCCGACGTTGGCCGTTGCCGCCGCCTCCTTGCCCGCGACCATCACTTTTTCCTCGACGTCCTTGGTCACCTGGGCGACGATTTCCTCGATGCGTGTCGGGTGAATGCGACCGTCGCGAATGAGCTGGTCGAGGGACGCGCGGGCGATTTCCTTGCGCACCGGGTCGAAGCAAGAGACCTGCACGATGCCCGGCGTGTCGTCCACGATCACGGTCACGCCGGTCGTCTTTTCGAACGCGCGGATGTTACGGCCCTCGCGTCCGATCACGCGGCCCTTCATTTCGTCCGACGGCACGTCGACCGTCGCGACCACTGTTTCGCACGTGTGCTCGGCAGCGTAACGTTGAATCGCCGAGATCGTGATGTAACGCGCCTTCTCGCGGGCGTTTTCCTGGGCGGTCGTGATGATCCGTTCGACGATCTGCCCGGCCTCTTTTTCAACCTCCTGCTCGATTTGCTTCAGGCACAGCGAGCGGGCCTGGTCCGGCGTCAAACGTGAGACCCGCAGCAGTTCCGCGCGCTGCTGCGCCACCAGGTGTTCGGCCTGCGCTTGTTTGTCCGCAACCGCCTTGGTTTGCTCGGTCAAGGTGGCGCGGTCGCCGTCGAGCTTGCGTTCCTTCGTCGCGAGGACTTCCTCTTTTCGCGACAGCGTGTCTTCGCGTTTATCCAGCCGCCGCTCCGCGGCGCGCAGTTCATTCCTGGTCTCCGCGGTCTCGCGCTCGAAACGTTCCAGCGCCTCAAGCGACTTCTTCTGGGCCTCGACTTCAACCGCCTTCAGGCGTTCCGCGGCCCGGGCCTGGGCGTCGGTGACGAGACGGCTGGCCTCCTGTTGGCCGGCGCGGACCACGCCCTGCGCCCGGTTCTTGCTGTAGAGCCAGAGCGCCAGGATGCCGAGGGCGGCCCCGACGATAGCGCCGACCAAGACCAAGACCAGGGCCAGCGGGCCCATGTCGGCGAGCACAAGTTGTTGGGGGAACATGTTCTCATCCGCCTTTTCTTGTTGTGTAAAGGCGGGGCGGTTCGCGACGCGCCCCACTGACGCGGGCGCGATGGCAGGCATCCTTCCCACGAAGCCTGAAACGAAGCTGCTGGCAGCGCAGACGCCGACTCGTCGGCGCAGCGCTCAGGCTTCCCACGGATATTTCAGCAGAGGACCGAATGAAAACGAGTATATGCTAGATGATAAGTGGTTCCTCGCCGAGCGAACATCCGTGCGGCCGTGATCCCATTACGGGGCCCGGCCGGCTGTGTCTTGGCACTCCAGAAATCCAGCCTTTGAGCCTCGCGCAAGCGGATCAACACAGACCAACACGCGCGAGGCGCACAACCATCGTCACCCTAAAGACCTACAACTATCGCACACGATTATAATACGTTCGCACTCCGAATACCAGAGCAATCGAACCTTCGAACGGCGATTGCCGACAGTTTTGGGCGGGAGCGCTCCCGAAACAGGGCACCCTTGTGCGCCCGGCTCAGCCGAGTTACCGTGACGACTCGCCGACCCCCCGGCTTGGGAGCGCTCATACCCTGGCCGGGCGTACCGGCTGCGTGGAGGCCACGAACCGCGATGTCCGAGTACCAGCACACGATTCGGTCAGGCACGGGGCCGAGTCAAACGGCCCTGTGGGTCATCGCTATTCTTCTGGCGAGCGTCGCCACCGCGCTCTGGGTGCGCCCGGGAGACGGCCCGTTACCCACGGCGCTCGCACAGGGCCAAGCGCTGGCCGGCGCGCGCGGCATCTTCGCCTTCACCGGACCGCTCAGCCGGGACCAGTATGGCCTCTTCATGCTGGACGTGGATCAGGGCACATTGTGGTGCTACGCGTTCGAGACCGCCGGCGGGACCAGCAAGCTTCGCCTTGTCGCCGCCCGGACGTGGATTTATGATCGTTATCTGCAGGACTTCAACTGTGCGGCCCCGGACTTCCGGATGGTGCAGCAACTTGTGAGTCAGCAGCGCGCCCAAACCGGCAGCGAGGGTGCGTCCGGACGGCCGGCTGACGCGCCCGGGTCTTCGCCCCGGGACGCAACGCCGCCCGAGAAATAGGCCGCACGCCGGCGACAGGAGTAACCCAATGCCTGGCAAACCTTTCTATTCCCTCGAGGAAGCGTCCGCCAAACTGGGCAAGACCACCGAACAGGTGAAGGGGCTGGTCCGTGACGGGACGTTGCGCGAGTTTCGCGACGCCGGCAAGGTCTTTTTCAAAGCCGAAGACATCAAGCGGCTTGCTGGCCCCAAAGGCACGGCCGCGGACTCCGGCGAGATCCTCCTCGAACCCGCCGGTGAGGGTGTTCCCGCGGACGGCCTGCCGGACGTCGGCGAGGATACGTCGGGCGGCACGAGCATCATCGGCCTCGAACCCCTGCCCGAAGAGGAAACCGAAGAAAAGAAGCAGGGTACCGCGGTCGCTGCCAAGGGCATCGGCGTCTTCGATGACGACGAACTTGACTCCGATTCCGACCCGATGGCTAAGACGCAGATCACGACCGGTGCCACCGACGATCAGGTCAGCCTCGAGGGCGCCGGCAGCGGATCCGGGCTGCTCGATCTGGCCCGCGAAGCCGACGATACCGCGCTGGGCGCCGACCTGCTCGATGAAATCTACCCCGGCGAAGAGGCCGCCCCCGCGCCGGCTGAGAAACCCCGCGTCAAGGAGGCCTCGGGCGTCGAACCCGCGCCGGAGGGGGCCGAGGTGGAGCCGACGGCAGAGCCCGTCCTCGAAGAAGCTGCCGCCGAGGGGGAGGTCCTCCTGCCCGCCGGCGTCTCGGCCGGCGATCCCACCGAGGGCATGTTCTCCGGCCTGCTCGTCGGCGCGATGCTGCTGATGGCCCTCGCCTGCTCGATCGTTGGCAGCGTGGTGCAAGGGTATCTGCCGGACTATGGGCGCTTCCTGGGCGAGGGATCGACTTTCTTCTTCTTCCTCGGCGGTGCCGTGCTCCTGGCGGCCATCACGTTGCTCGCGGGCTGGTTCCTCGGCAAAGCCTTCAACCCCCGGCGGCGCACGTAGCGGCCGGGCTCTGTACCGGCCGTCCGTAGCGGCCGACGGCCCGGTCGGCCGCAGGAGGTCCGAAACGTGCCCATCCTCGGCGCAAACCGACTCACGTGGTGCCTCGCGTCGTTGACGGTGCTCTGCGGCTGCGCCACCCAGCAGCCGGACCGCGAATTCCAGCTTCACAAGGTGGAGCAGGAACGGGACGTGTTGCGGCAGCGGCTCAGCAGCGAGCAGGCGAAGGGCGTCGCGCTCGAGAAGCAGCTCGACACCACGGACCAGCAGTTGCAACTCACGCGCGCGGAAGTCGGGCAGCTCGGTGACCAGGTCGAGAAGCTCACCCAGCACCAGCAGGAACTGGAAGCGGTCTTCGCGCGGCTCAAAAGCGCCGAGCTGAAGCGCCCCGAAGTCCCGCCCTCGCCGTTGCCGAACGCGACGGACGCGGCCCTGCAGGCGTTCACAACCAAGTTCGGCGAGCGCGTGTGGTACGACCGCGGCCGCGGCGCCGTCAGCTTCGCGAACGATCGGCTGTTCGACGCCGGCAGCGACGACGTGCGCACCGACGCCCGCGTGGCCCTGCACGATCTCGCCGGCGTGCTCGCGCAGGCGGAACTCGCGGATTTTGAGGTCATCATCGTCGGCCACACCGATGCCACTCCGATCATCAAGCCGGAATCGCAGGCCCGGCACCCAACCAACTGGCATTTGTCGGTACACCGGGCCATTGCCGTGCGGGAAATCCTGGAAAAGGCGGGTCTGCCGGCGAGTCGCCTGGGCGTGATGGGCTACGCCGACCAGCGGCCGCTGGGTAGCGATCCGGCTCAGAACCGCCGCGTCGAGGTGTTCGTCGTCCGCAAGGGCGGCATTCAGCCGTTCCAGCCCGTCGTACCGAGTGGTGCGCGCCGGTAGCGGCCGGGTTTTGCCCCGGCACCATGCGCGACGACTTCCGCCTCCGCGGACGCTACCCACACGACATCTTCAACTTCAGCGGGGCGAATCGCTCTCGCATGGTGAAGGAGTACGACCCCGCCGACTATGAGAGGGTGAAGCAGTACATTGCGGCGGGCCGCACCCGATGAGGCGACGCTCCCCCGTGCTTCAGTGCCCGCAATAAGCGCGGCCAGTTGGGTTACAGCAAGCGCCCCTGCCGAGGGAGTACATCGAGTGGTAGACCTCGCCGCTCACGGGCGGTGGCGACGAACTCGTTTATCGCGTCGTCGGCCCAATCACTCATGAAACGGAAGGCGGATGCGATTAGGTAGTCGGGGTCTCTCTCCAGGGCCAGCCAGCGGCGCCCGAGCAGCTCGGCGGCCTCGCCAGTCGTGTTCGAACCGGCAAAAACGTCGAGCACCAGATCGTCCTGGTCGGTCAGGAACTTGATGAAGAACTCGGGGAGCGCCCGCGGAAACCGCGCCGGGTGGGGCTCGAAGCCCTGGGCGTTGCAAAGCCGAATGTATAGCGAGTTGCTCTCTGTGTTCGGGTATTGCAGTAGGTTTGATGGGATCGCCCCGCCGTTGTCTCTGTCAAACCCGCGGCTGATGTCGTGGCCCGACGGACGCTTCTTCGGCGTATAGAAACTGTCCGGGTCCTTTAGAAGCGTTTTCATGCGGGCGCTGTATGGCACCCGGACGTTGCCGACGTTCGCCTTCGGGTTCTCGGTCTTCGAAAACCACCAAACCGTGTTGACCGAGTCCTTGGCGCGCAGTTTCCGTTTGTTCACCCACTCGATCGGCGACGGTAGCTTGGCTGGGTTGTGCCAGAAGAACTCCTCGGCCAGATGGAACCCATGCTCGTCGCACAGCCGCAGGAGAACACGAAAGTTGTAGAGCGACCGCACCGGCGCGCCGCGCTGGTACGCTCCGCCGAGGTCGATGACGAAGCTGCCAGTATCCTTCAGCACCCGTCGGACGAGCGGGCCGAATGAAACGAGCCAGTCCACATACTCCTGCTGCTCCAGATTGCCGTACGATTTCTGCCGCAGCAGTGCGAACGGGGGCGACGTAACGACCAGATCAACCGAGCCTTCTGGCAGCAGCGGCAGGTACTGCTCAGAGCGCGTGGCGACCGCACGCCCGAAGCGAGTTCGGTAAAGCTCCACGGCAGCCCAATCCGCCGACCTCGCCGGCATGGCCGCCGCTTTCCGCCTAGCTGCGTGTGCCCGAGCGGTATGCACAACCCACTCCTGCTTACCTGCACCGCACATTCTACCCGATCCCCGACCGGGCCAGGCGTAGACGATGCGCTACGTATCGTAAAGTCTGTAGACGTATCGTATGCGGTCGCGGACATTTCGTCAAGGACGATTCTGGTTGGCTGGCGGCGCGGTTCGAGGCAATCCGTTGAACGACGTTACGGTGCGGTTCGGTCGAAAGCTGCGGGCGGTTCGGACCGAGAAGGGTATCTCGCAGGAAGAACTGGCCCAGCGGTCCGGTCTCCATCGCACCTACGTCAGCAGCGTGGAGCGCGGCGAACGGAACATCTCGCTCATCAACATCGCCAAGCTCGCGAATGCCCTCGGCGTGAGGCCGAGCGAGTTGATGCCGTGACCTCAGCGTCCCGAGGCGTGTAATCGTGGGATTCAAGAGCGACCGCGAGTTTCTGCGCAACGTGACGATCGGGGCCGTTGGCACGCGGCAGGTGGCGCGTTTGCTCCGCCAGGGCGGCTTTCAGATCATTGAGCTTGAGCGAACTTCGACCAGCAACAAGATCTGGGCGACGAAAGTCAAGCGTCTTCGCGTCCCCGATCTGCTCTGCATCCGATCAGGAATCCGCTTCGAGTCGCGCGCGAAGAGCAGCTTGAAGGTCGCAATGTCCCATGCAGTGAACAACCCGGAGCGCGCGTGGGACCGAGGACTCCGCGACGAGGATCTCGTCGCCTTCATCCGATGTGCTGAAGCAGGCGGCGGCAAATGGGTTGCGAGCGATCGGCTCACCCTGTTTCGCACTCGTGACATGCGAGCCACGGTCGAGGCGGCCGGGCTGACGCGGATGAAAGCAGCCTCCGAGGGCAGTGAAATCCAACTCGTGTGGCCAGCAACGATTCCGCAGCAGGCCGGCCGCGTCGCTGCCGTGAACGACGAACTCATTGAGACGATCCAGGGTTCGGGCCGGCGCCAACGCTACCGGCTTCTCGCCGCGCGGGGTCGCGGCGCCGGCAAGGCATCGTATAGGCTCTTTCCCCACGTGTCGCCCTGCGATGAGTTTGGCGCTGGCGACACGATCATCGCGTCAGTGATGAGCGAGAGCGTTCGGCCGGTCCGCCCAGGTGGGGAACAATACGATTTTGTCCGCGACCTGGATTCCAGCAGCCGTGAGACCGTCTACGCAGCCGCGAAGGCGCTCGGCTTCCTGCCCGAGTTGAGGGCGCGCAGCGTGGAGGGGCTTCGTCGCCTTGCCGCATCGCATGACGACGCGCTCGTGCGGCTGGAAAGCTCGGCAGCGCTCGCGCGGCTCGGGCTACCAGACGGATGGAGTGCGATTGAGGATGCATTCGAATCCGCCGGCGATGCTGCCTTGCGGATGGAAGTCGTGTTGATTTTGGGCGAGTTCAAGGGAGATGAGGCACTGCGACACCTGGCCAGGGTAGCCCTGGATCGGTCGAACCCGTCGGAAGTGCGGGCCGCCTCCGCATGGGGCATGCGCAGCGCGGCCCCATCGCTCGCCGCGACGCCACTGCTACGACTGCTGGCCGATGAGGATGAGCTTGTGGCAATCCATGCGCTTGTCTCCGCGTCTCGGCTGATGGACGACGACGGCCTGACGCTCGCGCTGTCCAGTATTGGTGAAGACGAGAAGGCGTCGGCAGGCGTTGTCCGAGCCGTGCTCGCCGCCCGCGCCGACCCACTTCCAAAAGCAGTTGCCGCGCTGCGGAGCGCCACGGGCGCTTCCCGCCCGTGGTTGGTCTACCTGTTGGGGATGCTCGGGCGCGCCCGCTGCGAGGGATATCTGCAAACCCATGCGCCCGAAGTTCTGAGGGAACTGAGCTTCTTCTGGACGCGGCACGGCGAGAACTGGACCAATCGGTTGGATGTCGCCGACCAGATCGACTTCCAGCTCGCCCAGCTTCTCGACTGATGGCCTGGAACCGGGCGCTGTCGGCGGAGTTTGTCGCCGGGCTGCGGCACCTGGGTCCCGAGGTCGCCCTGCCGTAGAATCGGGGCCGCCGCGGGCTGCGTGTCGGGCGGCCGAGCTAGGTTGGCCCGAGTTATTTATCACCACAGAGGCACAGAGAACACACAGGGACGGAGGCACGAAGGCACGAAGGCACGGAGGCACGGAGGCACGGAGAAAGATGAATACGAAGTCTACTGGGGTGCTCCCCGCCAGCGCTGGGCGATGGCGGCGAATATCCGCCGTTTTCGAGGCGCACGCGTCTGCTGCTGTTCTCTGCGTCTCTGTGTCTCTGTGGTGAGTCATGCGGGTCAGTGGTGCGGCTCACGCACCAACACCACGACCGAGCGGGCGTCCACCGAGTAACCGCGCGCGGCGAGCCGTGGAGCGGAATCGAAGTCGCAGAAATCGTCCGGGCTGGGCCGGCTGGTGTCGATGATGCGCCGCCATTCCTCGGGTCGGCCTGCCTGCACCTCAAAAGTGAGGTTCTCCCGGCCGGCGTTGATCATCACGTACAGGTCGGTGTCGCCTTGCGATGCGCCGTGGAGGCAGTAGGCCAGGCCGCGGGATTCGGGCGAAAGATCGACGTGCGGGCCGACGCCATACCAGCGCACATCGTCGCGCCAAAAGCGGGCGCGGCTGATGGACGGGTGGGCGTGACGGAAAGCAATCATCTTCTGGAAGAAGCGAAAGAGGTCCTGGTGCGTGCGCCGCCGGTCCCAATCGAGCCAGGAAGTCTCGTTGTCCTGGTTATAGGGGTTGTTGTTGCCGCCCTGGGTGTGGAGGAACTCGTCGCCCGCGCGCAGCATGGGCGTGCCGTTGGACAGCAACAGCAGGCAGCAGAAATTCCGCGCCTGGCGCTGGCGCAGAGCGCGGACGTCCGCGGGAGCCCCCTGATCGCCCTCAAACCCGCAATTCCAACTGTGGTTGTATGACGTGCCGTCTTCGTTCTTGTGCCCGTTGGCCAGGTTCTGCTTCTGGTTGTAGGCCACGAGGTCGTACAGCGTGAAGCCGTCGTGGGAAGTGACGAAATTCACGCTCTGGTACGCGTGGTACACGGACGCACCGCGATCGGGGAACAGGTCGTCGCTCCCGTACAGGCGCGTCATGACGCTGGCTACCAGCCCGGCATCGCCGCGCACAAAGCGCCGCACTTCATCGCGGAAACGGTCATTCCACTGCCAGTGGTTGCCGGCCGGGAACGCTTTGCCAAGCTGGTACGCGCCGGCGGCGTCCCAGGGCTCGACAATCCAGCGGACGCGCGAGAGGACGGGGTCCGCCATGATCTGCCCAATGATGGGTGGGTCGCTCCAGTCGATTTGGCCGTCCGGCCCGCGCAGGGCGGCCGAGGCGAGGTCGACGCGAAACCCGTCCACGTGCATTTCCGCAGCCCAGTAGCGCAGACTGTCCATGACCAGCCGACGGACGTTGCGCTGGCCGAGGTGCAGCGTATTGCCGCAGCCGGTGAAGTCCTGGTACGGCTGGGCCGCATTCTGCGACATGAGGTAGTACGTCACGTTGTCGATGCCGCGGAAGCTGTAAGTCGGCCCGAGGTGGTCCGCCTCGGCCGTATGGTTGAACACGACGTCGAGGATCACCTCGATGCCGGCGGCGTGCAGGGCCTTCACAAGCGTGCGGAACTCATCGTGGCGGGCCTGGGGCTCGCGGGCGTGGGCATAGCCGCCGTGCGGGGCAAACAGGCTCAGCGGCATATAGCCCCAGAAGTTGCCCTCCTGGGGGTCAAATTGATACACCGGCATCAACTCGACGGCGGTGACGCCCAGCTCCCGGAGGTAAGGCACCTTGTCGATGAGGCCCAGGAACGTGCCACGCCGGCTGGCGGGCACGCCGGAGTTTGGATGGGCGGTGAATCCGCGGACGTGCAGTTCGTAGATAACCAGGTCGTGCTCGTGGTGGGGCCGCTGGTCGCCGGTCCAAGCGAAGTTGTCGTGCAGGTGCAGCACGCCCAACGGGGCGCGGCCGGCGTTTGAGCCGCGGCGCTTGGCCGCGGCGCGGTTGAAACGCTCAGGCAAATGCACCGACCGCGCATATGGGTCCAGCAGAA
Organism: Phycisphaerae bacterium; assembly: GCA_020058145.1. Classification (GTDB taxonomy): domain Bacteria; phylum Planctomycetota; class Phycisphaerae; order UBA1845; family Fen-1342; genus JAGVEP01. Next base: position 9,525 of record JAGVEP010000414.1, read on the forward strand.
TCTTGTCCGGATCGAACGCGTGCCAGTAGATAGGTGGCGCCGGCGCGGGGCCGGCCACGCGATAGGCGTAGTACGCGCACGAATTCACGATCTCGCTCGAGACCCGGCAGTGCCAGACCCGGTCCGACTTGTTGCGTAGCGGATCGAGCGTGTACCGAAACGCGGGGCGGACGGTGTCGCGCGCCCGGTAGAGCAGCAGGGTGACCGCTTCGGCGTAGCGCGAATAGAGCGCGAAGTTGTAGGCTGCTTCCTCCGGGATGTAGGTAACTCCGAGCGGGTCGGCCTCGCCTTCGACGCTGGCCCAACGACGCCGGACGGCGTGGGTCGTCCCGGTCGCATGGGCGCGTTCGCTGGGGTTGACCGCGGGGCGGGGAGTCCGCGTGCGTGCCGGGCGTTTGCTGCGGTCTCGTGTGCTCATCCCATGACCTTTCAGGCACTAGGCGGTCAGCCGGTCCAAAGCGGCCCACGCGCCGCTCGGGTGCTGGCTGTCCTCCGTGGCGCGGGTCTATGATACCGCGACACTGAGCGGAGAAAACGCATGGCTATTCACGACGTGTTCGCCCCCCATCCTGGTCGTCTTAACTGGCTTCACCTGGGAGCAATGTGCTGCGGGCTCGGCACCCTGTGCGCGTGTACGGCCCCGGTTGCGGTCCGAGCCGTGTCTTACAACATCCACGTGCGGCTGGACCCGGCGACCCATCAGCTTCAGGGGCAAGCGACGGTGACCCTGCGCCGCGAGCCGCCGAAGAGGATGGCTGGCGGGACGGCGACGGTCGAGTTCGCACTCAACAAGGCGCTGAACATCGGTGAGCTTCACGCCGGCGGTGCGGCGCTGCGCAGCCACACGCAGCGCGCGCCCGACAACGCCGCGTCCGGCGACGAGCCAAACACGTCCGCGCTACTGACCGTGCATCGGTTGGTCCTCGACGGACTGGCCGAGGAGTGCATGCTGCGGTTTGATTACTCGGGCGAGCTGGTCCAGGACGTGCAGGCCGGCGAGAAACGCGGCCAGATTCACAATTTCCTCATGGCCGCGCACATTGGCCCCGAAGGCATCTACTTGGACGCGAGCGGCGGCTGGTATCCGTTCAGCTACCATGATCCCGCGCAGCCGCGCGCCGAGCTGGCGGCCTACCACCTGACGGCCGATCCCGTCGCGGGGATGGAACTCGTCGCCGGGGCGAGCTTCGATGCCGCCGCGTCGCAGGACACGCGGAAGCTCGTCTGGCACAGCAAGTACCCGCTCGACGGCCTGGTGCTCGTGGGCGGCGCACACCACATCAAGGAGCAGCAGGTCGGCCCGATTCACCTGGCGCTGCACTACTCCGTGCCCAGCGATCCGCAGTCCCGCGCGACGATGGAGAAGAACACCGATCTGTTCCTGAAGGCCGCCGCCGATTACCTGACGCGGTATCCACCGCTGATCGGTCCGTATCCCTATGAGAACTTCACCATCGTGGAGAATTTTTTCAGTTCAGGATTTGCCTTTCCGGAATTCACGCTGCTCAATAAAGTACTGCTGCAAATGGGGCCGCGCGCGCTCGGGCACGGCTACCTCGATCACGAGATGCTGCACGGCTGGTGGGGTTGTGGCATATACGTCGATCCTACGGACGGGAATTGGTGCGAAGCGCTGACGAGCTACACGGCCAACTACTATGGTTATGTACTCGATGGCAATGACAAAGGGGCCCGCGATCAGCGCCGCAACTGCTGTGTCGCGGTCAGCCGGCTCAAGCCCGAGGAGGATAAGCCGCTCGGTGGCTTCAGCCGTCCCGGCGGCCCCGGGCGCGACATCGGCTATAGCAAGGGAACAATGGTATTTCACATGCTGGCCGGCGAGATCGGCCAGGACAACTTCTGGGCGGCGGTGCGGCATCTGACAGCCGACTACACCGGGAAGCACGCCAACTGGAAAACCCTGCAAACCGCCTTCGAGCAGCAGGGCGGCAAGCCTCTGGACGCGTTCTTCCACCAATGGGTGCGCGTCGGCGGGCAGCCGCAGCTCCAGCTACCCAGCGCCAAGCCAGCGGCGGACGGCCGGACTCTGGACGTGACGATTTCGCAAGGGGCCACGGCTTTTGACTTGTCGGTCCCTGTCCGCGTGCTGTATGACGATGGCACCTCGGAGGATCATGTTGTCCGCCTGGACAAAACCGAGGGTACCGTATCCCTGCCGCTGCCCCGCCCCGCGCGCTCGGTGTTGCTGGACCCGGACTATCACGTGATGCGCAGATTGTCGCCCACGGAGATCATCCCCAGCGGCGCGACGACGCGCGCGAGCCGCAAGCTGCTCATCGTCAAGCCGGACGGCGCGGTTTCCGCGTTCTATCAGCGGGTAATTGAGGATTTCAGCGGTGAGCCCGGCTCGAAAGAAGTGCTGGAAAGGACCGCGGGCGAAGTGACGGCCGCAGAATTGTCGCAAGGGTCGGTCCTGATTCTCGGCGCTGCGGTGCGCAGCGCCGGTTTGGAGGCTTTTCTGGCCCGCGCCGCCTGTCCACTGAAATGGTCAAGCAGTGGGTTTGGCCTGGACGACGCCGTTTATGACCAGCCGCAGAGCTCGGTACTCTGTACTGTGCATCACCCCGACATCCCGGACGGCGGCGTCACAATTTACTGTGGCAACAGCGAAGCCGCCCTGGGCCGCTCTGATTTGCTGGGGTTCTATCGCGACAGTTTAGTGATTTTCGAGACGACGAGCCGGGAAGTCGATGGACAAACGGCGTATGAGTCGCGCGTCGTCGCGCGGCGTGATTTCGAGACGCCCCCGGCCGTCATGGTCAGCCGGTAGCTCCGTCAGGCCCGCGGGCGCTGTTTGAGGCGGTCCAGCAGGACGGCCACCAGCAGGATTCCGCCGCGCGGCAGGTACTGGTAGAAAGTCGGGACATTGAGCAGATTCATGGCGTTTTCGACGGTCCCCATGATGAGGACGCCGACGATCACGCCGGTCATGGTACCGACCCCGCCGGTCAGCGAGACGCCGCCCAACACACAGGCGGAAATGACCTGCAATTCCAGACCCTGAGCGGTATTGGGTTGACCGCTGGTCATGCGGGAAGCGAGCACGACGCCCGCCAGGCCTGCGATCAGGCCCTGGAGCGCGAAAATGGTGATCTTGCTGCGCGGAACCGCGATGCCCGCCAGGCGCGCGGCCTCCCGATTACCACCTATGGCCAGCGTGTTGCGGCCGAACGTGGTTTTGTTCAGCACCAACCCGAATACCAGAAAGCAGCCGATCATAATCCAGACGGGGGTCGGTATGCCGCCCAGGCTGGAATTCCCCAGAAGGTAGAAGTTCGGCTGACTGACGCCCACGGCGACGCCCTTGGAGAAGATGAAGCCGAGCCCGCGGACAATTTGCATCGTGGCCAATGTTGCGATCAGGGCGTTGATGCCGAGTTGGGCGATCGCGATGCCATTGACGACGCCGACCAGGCCGCCCGCGCAGACCCCCGCGACGACTCCCAGCAGCACGCTGCCGCTGGCGTTTATCACCACCGCGGTGAGTACGCCCGTCATGGCCACCACCGAGCCGACCGAAAGGTCAAAGTCGCCCGACGCCAGGCAAAACAGCATCGTACACGCAATGATGCCGACCGTGGCCACCGACAGGGAAAGCCCTTGCATGTTAACCCAACTGAAGAAGTTGGGCACGAACACAGACGTGCCGACAAACAGGCCTACGAACACCAGCAACATGCCGGTGCTATCCCAGAGGTGTTTCAGCACACGGGTCATACGGCCATGTTCCTATTGTCATTCTTGACGGAATCCCCACCATTGCCGGCAGCACCGCCTGATGCCGGCAAGGCCAGCTTGAGCAGCCTTTCCTCGGTGGCCCCGCTCCGCGGCAGCGCCGCGACGATCCGGCCGTGGCGCATGACGAGAATCCGGTCGCAGATGCCCAGCACCTCCGGCAGCTCGCTCGACACGACCAGCACACCAAAGCCCTGCCGCGCGAGTTCGTAGATGAGACCGTAAATCTCGCTCTTGGCCCCGACGTCGATGCCACGCGTCGGCTCGTCCATCAAGAGCACTCGAATGTCCTCGCTCAGCCAGCGGCCCAGAATCACCTTCTGCTGGTTGCCTCCAGAGAGGTGCAGCACGGGCTCCGCCAGCGCCGGCGTCCGAATTTCCAGCCTATCGACCTGCGCCTGTGCGCTGCGCCGTTCGCGCCGCTCGTCGATAATCAGGCCGAGCCGCGAAAAGTGCCGGCGGCCGCTTAAGTTCAGGTTTTCCAGCACCGAGCGAGTTGGGATGAGGCCCTCCGCCTTGCGATCCTCGGGGCACAGCATCAGGCCGCGGCGAATCGCCGCCCGGGGACCGTGCCCAACAAGCAGCCGCCCGTGTACCTGCACCCGGCCCCGGGTGGCACGGGTCGCACCGTAAATCAGCTTCAGCAGTTCCGTGCGCCCAGCGCCCACCAGGCCAAAAACCCCCACGATTTCGCCCTGCGCCACGACAAAACTCGCCGGCGCGGTCAGACCCGGACCCTCCAAGCCCTCGACTTCCAGCGCCGGCGGTCCGTGCGGCCGGGGGGTGTAGCGGAACAGGTCGCTCATCGGCCGTCCGACCATGCGCTCGACCAGGCGGTCGTGCGTCACACCGGTCAAGCTCGTGAGTGTCTCCACATGCCGGCCATCGCGCAGGACCGTGACGGCATCGCACAACTCGGAGATCTCTTCCATGCGGTGGGAAACGTAGAGCAGCACCCGGCCCTGGCCCTTGAGCCGGCGGACCGTGGCAAAGAGCTGCTCGACCTCGCGATGGCTCAGACTGCTGGTCGGCTCGTCGAAGGCGATGACTTTGGCGCCGCGCGCGAGTGCCTTGGCGATTTCGACCATCTGCCGCTGGCCGATCGACAGCCGGCCGACCTTGGTACTCGGATCGAAATCCTCCCCCAGTTCCAGCAGTTGCCGGCGCGCCGCTTCCAGCAGCCGTCGGCGGAGAACCCAGCCGCACCGCTGGTGGAGATGTCCCAAGAAGAGGTTCTCGGCCACGCTCAGCTCCGGAACCAGGTGCAGTTCCTGGTAAATCACGGCGATTCCGGCAGCGATGGCCGCGGCCGTCGAGCCAAACAACCGCGGCTCGCCTCCCAGCCGCACCCGGCCGTCGTCTGGCCGGTACACCCCGCTGAGGATTTTCAGCAGCGTGCTCTTACCGGCGCCGTTCTCACCGATGAGGGCGTGGATGCTGCCCGCGGCGACGCCAAACGAGACGTGATCCAGCGCCCGCACGCCGGGGAACGCTTTGACGAGCGACTCGAACTGGAGGTAGGGCGGTGTCACGGGCGCTACTTGAGCAACCCCTGCTCTTTCAGCACCGGCTCGTAGGTCTCGCGCGTGATCAGAATCCCGGTGGTGAAGGTCAGTTTCGCAGGTTCGACCCCCTCCTTGAGCCACTTGTACATCATCTCCGCCGTTTCAAACCCATGTCGGCGCGGCGTGAGCAATACGGAGGCGAAGAAACCGGTCGGCGCGGGTTTGCGGAACTCATTGAGACAGTCCGTGCCGTTGATCCCGATGCCGATCACCGCCTCGGCCGGCACGCCGCGCCCTTCCATGACCCGTACTGCGCCCAGGACGGCATTGTCGTTCATGCCGCAGACCAGCCAGCGCTGCACCTCGGGATGTTGGGTCAGAATGACGTCCGCAGCATCGAAGGCCCCGGGCACGTCCGATGTTTTCTGCGCTGCCTTGTACACTCTGTCGCGTGGGAACCCGGCGTCGATGAGCGCCTCAATCGCCCCGTCGGTGCGCTCCTTCGCGGTATCGAGTTCTTCGAACGTCACGGCGCACAGGCCGACTTCGTCCGTTTTCCAGCCGCGTTTCCGCAGCTCGGCATAGAGCGCGCGCCCCACGTCCTGGCCAATGGCGCGCGCGGAGATGCCGAGATGGTGCACTGCGGTCATGAACTGACCGTCGGGGCCGACGAACTGGTCATCGACGCTGAGCAGCTTCATCTGGTGCGACTGTGCCCGGGCCACGATCGCGGGCCCGAGGCGCACGTCCGGCGTGCAGATGATGAACCCCTGGGCACCCTGTGCGGCCAGGTTGTCAATCCCGGCCAGCACCTTCTCCCCATCCACGGCCCCGATGCGGATGAGCTTGAATCCGTACTTATCCGCTGCCTGCGCGGCGAACTCCCACTCGCTCTGGAACCAGGGTTCCTCCGGTTGTTTGACCACGAAACCGATCTTGATTGGGCTCTGTTCGGCGGCTTTCCGCTCGCAGCCCGCGCTGGCCAGGCCGAGCGCGCCGAGTGCGGCCACGGTGAGCCAACCGGCACGCGCCATACGACGGAACGCTCGCGTCACGGCGCAACCTCCTTTGCTTCGGCGGCAGATCCCGCACGTTGCCGAGCCAGAGTAGCACATTGGTGGGGGTCTGGGAACGGCGGCGGACGCGCACGCCGCACCGAACAACAGACGTGTTGTGTCCGACGGTTGCGTTCCGTTCATTCTGTGCCGCCAGCCAGAGCGTGAACATGCTGGTCTTGCTGGCCGGCGACGCGGGCGACGGCATCGATTACGACCACGCCGATTGGGCCGACGCCCAATTCCAGCGTGCCGACACTTTGGCGCTGGAGGTGAAAGCCGCTTAGCCCGCGCGGCTACAGGGGCACGCGCGGTGCGTAATACAGGGGCGATTCGGGGAACACCACCGCAAGGTAGAAAAAATGCCAAACCACTACCGCCGCGAGCAGGACGAGATTGACAACGATCACCCACCATGCCCAGCGCCCCATTCGCGTTTGGCGGCCCCACTGACCGCCCGCGATGAAAAGCACAATGAACGCTGCAATCGCGTGCAGGGCGAAGGTAGCTTTCATCGACGAACGGAACGGCTGACGCAACGTTTGGAACAGCGGAGTGGCCAGGCCTACTGCCGCGGCGGCGGCGACCGCGACGCGAACCACGGGCCATTCCGAACGCCGCCACAAGGCGAACGCGCCGCACACCAATAGCAACGTCGGAACGACGCCCAGCGCGAGCAGCAGGCGGCCCTGCCACAGCAATAGCTGCGGCATGTCGGCGGAATTCCAGCTCAGAGCCCGCCGATCAAACTCCAGCCCCGGTAGCCTATGCTCAGGATCGATTTCCCAGAGCCGGCGGACCCACGGCTGGTACGAGTACAGGGTGGCCAGCGTGCCGTGGTCAAACCAGAGTTCCGCGTAGAGCTGCGTCCAGAACGAGTCCACCGTGTCGACGTGGACCCACGGATGATGCAGCAATCGTCCAAGCTGGAACGACAGGAACGAGATTCGCGACCGCTCGCCGGGGAGCTGCTGCCCCATGCCCTGCGGAAACAGGTCGTGGTTACTAATGAGCGGATTGCCGGTCAGCCTATGGCTCCGCACGTACGGCCACACGCCCAGCGCCAGCGCCACGGCCAGCCCCAACGCGGCTCCGCGAACCATGATTCCGCGGGCCGGCGCCGGTCGCCACAGCGCCGGCAGGATCGTCGCCGCGAGGACCGCCAGCGTGGCCAGCCCATAGGCCTTGGTCCACAGCGCCAAGGCGCTTGCCAGACCGGCCAGGCTCCACCAGGTGTAGCGGCGAAAACTCGCGGCTAGACGCGCGCGGCGGGCAACGGGCTGACTTACCAGCCGATTCGGTGCGTGCGAGAAAGGATTCTCGCACGAGCAGTGCGTGTCGGTCGACGCTAAGGAGCTCGCCAGGACCGCCCGAACCAAGAGATAGAAACACAATGACACCCATAGCCAGGTCAGTGCGTCGTTGGTCGCCATCGCGCTCATGTAGATCAGGCGTGGCAGGCAGGCGGCGAGCGCGACGCCCGTGGCCTGCGCGAAGCACGACTGCGGGCAAAGCGCACGCAGCGTGAGCCAAATCAGCACCAGCGTGCCGACCCCGGCGGCGACCGACAGGAACTGCACGGCCTTGCGCCCCCAAGAGTGCGGCGGAACCCGGCAGAGCGGTCCCTTGGGAGAGCTCATTTCCGTCTGCGTCGGCTGGGGCGGTGGTGGTATGGTCGTACGGCCTGACACGATCCGGTAAGTCAGCGCGCCGAGTGCGTGGTAAAGCGGCGGCTGATACGTCTGCCAGCCTTCATCCGGGCGCGGCCAGCGTTTCTGCTCCAGCATGATCCGAATGACGTGGAAATGGTCGTCATAGGTGGCCCGCACATCGGCTCCCCAGCCATACAGGACGCGCAACCCGCCACCGCCCAGCACCAGCAGGACAGGCAGCCACCGCCAGGCTGACCCCGTTCGCGCGCTCGCCTGGCGAGCTCGGTCCCCTTGCGCAACGTGCTGGTCTGGTGCTGGGGTTCGGGCCATCGGCTTGCCAGGCGGAGCTTAGCGGTCGGTGGTCAACGCGTCAAAGCGAGCGCCCCGCCCGCAGCGTTGACGAACCAAGTGGCGGGGTCGGAGGCCGGCGGTGGTCGCGGAGGTGGGGTGGGCAGACCGGCGCAGGGTAGCGCGGGCTGAGGC
>JAGVEP010000319.1 GCA_020058145.1 Phycisphaerae bacterium
GCGGGGGTCGCAAAACTCCCGAGACGATTACGCCTCACGCTGCTGGAGCACTTGAGTCGGGCCGCGTGAAGGACCACAAAATGGCAAAAGTCGAGCTAACGAGGCACTACAGTAGGTCCCGAGACGCGCTCGGGCGCCGGGCGGTCGTTACAGGCCTGACTCTACGGTAAGTTGCCGCTCAGCCTGAGCCCAATCTCCGGCGGCGTCGCCGGGCGCGCCGTTACGACTGAGGTAGATCTCGAAGGCGCGGGCTCGAATCTGATCCGCGGTCGGCAGGGTGGGCGTAGAGTTCTTGGTCGTGGTCTTGCGCACGGCGTGCGGTTTCGGGGTTTCCGTCGGGGTTGTGACTTTTTTGGTGCTCTTGGCCATCCGAATATCTCCCTGGTTCGCGTACACCGGAAAAACGGCACCCGAGTCGCCGCCGGCGAATCCACTGAAGGTCGTCGAACGGCGGGGCCGAACGGGAGCATTATAACCGGGATTGCGCAGGCTGTTAAGATTCGGCGTACGCCGGCGCGGCACGTTTTTTGGTGCCGTATTCCCGAGAGCGCGCACGGCGCACTCGATGTGGTATTCCGTCCCCTGCGGAGAGCGACGCGGCCCGGTAACATGGCGACTCAAATGTGTCGGGCTACGGCCCGGGGCGACTCGGTGCGCACCGACCGACTCTGCAGGCTGACAGGCTTTCCAGGACGAACGCACATGTTCGAGTTCAAGTTGCCGGACCTCGGCGAAGGCGTACACGAAGGGCAGGTCGTCAATGTGCTAGTGAAAGAGGGCGAGGAGATCGCCGAGTACCAGCCGATGCTCGAGGTTGAGACGGACAAGGCGGCGGTCGAGATTCCGTCGCCGAAGTCAGGCGTGGTGGCTAAGGTCCACGTCGCCGCTGGGCAGACAGTCAAGGTTGGGCAAACCCTCATCAGCATCGACGATGGCGCGCCGGCAGCGACGGAGCGACGCAGCGACGCAACGGCACAGGCGGTCGTTGCACGTGCAGAGCCCGAAGCTCAAGCGCGGGTTCCGACAGTCACACACGCCGCGGGTGCGGCCCTTCAGGACGGCCCGATTCCGGCTGCACCGGCGGTCCGCAAGCTGGCCCGCGAGTTGGGTGTGGAATTGAGCCTCGTCCCTGCCACCGGCCCCAGCGGACGCGTGCTGCGCGAGGATGTCGAGCGATTCGCAGCCGGGGAGCGACCAGCGGCGTCGCCGGACGCAGAACCTGCGGTCCCCGCAGCGGCACCGGCTCTGTCTGCCGGCGCCGAATTGCCGGACTTCGCTCAATACGGCCCCGTCCGTCGCGAAACGGTGCCCCAAATCCGCAAGACGATTGCCCGGCAGATGACCCGTGCATGGCTCAACGTCCCGCGCGTGACGCATTGCGACAAGGCGGACGTGACCGATCTGGAGCGCAATCGCAAAGCGTTCAACACCGGCCTGAAGGAGGGGCAGCCCAAGCTCACGCTCACCGCGATCGTCGTCAAAGCCGTGGCCGTCGCACTGCGCGACTTCCCCATGCTGAACGCGAGCTACGACGCGGCGAGCGAGGAGATCATCTACAAGGACTACCGGCACCTTGGCATCGCGGTGGACACGCCACGCGGGTTGGTGGTCCCGGTCCTCCGCGACGCGGACGGCAAGACGTTGCCGCAGATTGCGGCGGAGCTTGCGGCTCTGGGGGAACGTGCGCGCACGGCAAAATTCGAGCTCGCGGAACTGCGTGGGGCGACGTTTACGATCACCAACGTTGGCGCGGTCGGCGGCATCTTCGCGACGCCGATGGTGAACTACCCGGAGGTCGGCATTTTGGGCCTCGGCCGGGCGGCGCTGGAGCCCGTGGTGCGTGATGCCCAGATCGTGCCACGGCTGATGCTGCCGCTGTCGCTGTCGTATGACCACCGCATTGTGGATGGGGCCGATGGCGCGCGGTTCGTCAGCGAGGTGATTCGGTCGCTGGAGAATCCGCTGCGGCTCATTAACCTGGCGTAGGGTGGGCATTGCCCACCAGCATTGCCCACCGTCTACTGCGAGCTTGACATGGTTGTTGGCGAACTTGCGGAACAAACGGACCTCCTGGTCATCGGCGGCGGGCCCGGCGGTTACGTCGCGGCTTTTCGCGCTGCGGACCTTGGGTTGCAGACCACGCTCGTTGATGAAAGCCCGCTCCTCGGTGGCATCTGCCTGCGCGCGGGCTGTATTCCCTCCAAAGCGCTGTTGCACGTCGCCCACCTGATCGACAGCGCCGCCGCAGCCAAAGACTTCGGCGTGAATTTTGCGCCGCCGCAGGTCGATTTGGACCGGCTGCGGGCCTGGAAGCAGTCCGTCGTCGATAAGCTCTGCGGCGGGATCAGCACGCTGGCCAAGAAACGCGACGTGCGGGTCATTCAGGGCCGCGCCCGGTTTGAGGACTCACGCAGTGCGCGCGTCGACGGCGAAACCGTCGTCCGGCTGAAGTTCAAGAACGCAATTATCGCGACCGGTTCGCGGCCCAAGCGGCTGCCGGAAGCGATGCTGCCGGCCGACTGCTGCATGGACTCGACCGGCGCGCTGGAACTGTCGGACGTGCCGAAGTCACTGCTGGTGATCGGCGGCGGGTCGATCGGGCTGGAACTCGGCCAGGTTTACGCTGCGCTGGGCGCGCAGGTAACCGTTGTCGAAGCGCTTGACCGCGTGCTGATGGGCTGCGACGACGACTTGGCACGGGTGCTCGTCGCGCGGCTGAAGAAGCAGTTCGCGGCGATCTACACCGCGGCGGCGGTGGAGACCGCGCGGCGCGTGGGGAGTCAGATTGAGGTGGCGTTCACCAAGGATGGCCAGCGCCAGACGCTGAAATTCGACCGCGTGCTCGTGTCCGTCGGGCGCCAGCCGAACTCGGACCAACTCGGGCTGGAAAACACCAAAGTCGTAGTGAATAGCCCTGGTTTCATCGAAGTGGATGCCACCCGCCGGACCAGCGACAAGCGTATCTACGCCATCGGCGACGTGGCGGGCAACCCGATGCTCGCGCACAAGGCCAGCCGGGAGGGCATCGTGGCGGCGGAGGCCATCGCGGGCCAGCCTAGTGTGTTTGACGCCCGCGCCATTCCCGCCGTCGTCTACACGAGCCCCGAGGTCGCCTGGTGCGGCCTCACGGAGGGGGAGGCGCAGCAGCGCGGCATCGAAATCAAGGTCGGCAAGTTCATGTGGGGTGCGTCCGGCCGTGCCCTGGCGATGGGCCGGCCCGAGGGTCTGACCAAGATCATCGCCGATGCCAAGACCAATCGAGCGCTCGGTGTTGGCATTGTCGGCGAGCACGCCGGCGACCTGATCGCCGAGGCGGTGCTCGCGATTGAGATGGGGGCCGAGGCGGAAGACCTCGCGGCGACGATCCACCCCCATCCTTCGACCTCGGAAACGATCATGGAGGCAGCCGAAAGTGTCCTGGGCTCGGCGATTCACATGCTCCGCAAGTAGGGCGCGCTCTGCCCGCCGACGGGGCTGGCTAACCGTCGCCCGCCGCGCCCTTTGGTGGGCGGTGCCCACCCTGCTGGCGTGCCAAAC
>JAGVEP010000361.1 GCA_020058145.1 Phycisphaerae bacterium
CCCGCGGCGTCAGCATCGCGCCGGACTGCGGCCTGGCGCCGGGGCTGGGGAACATCCTCGCCGCCCACGCGATCGCCACACTCGACCGTGCCGCGCGCGTACACATTCGTTGTGGCGGTCTGCCGGAGTGTCCGATCGGGCCGCTGGGGTACAAGCTGTCGTTCAGTTTTGACGGGCTGGTTAACGAATACAGCGGGTTTGGCGAGTTTCTGCGCGATGGCCAACGGGTCAATATTGAAGCGCTGAGCGAGATCGAGGCCATCGAGTTTCCGCCGCCGGTCGGGAAATGCGAGGCGGCGGTCACTTCGGGCGGCGTGAGTACGTGCGCCGAGACGTTCCACGGGCGGGTGCAGTCGTACGACTACAAGACGGTCCGTTATCCCGGCCATTTTGCGATCGTGCGGGCGCTGTTCGGCTTGGGTATGTTCGAGCCGCGGGTGACGCTGGGGGACGGAACGGTGCTGGAGCCGCGCACGGTGCTGCGCCGGCTGGTAGAGGACAAGCTGGCGTACCCCGAGGTGCGTGACCTGGTTGTTTTGCGCTGCACAGTTGCGGGTGTGCATCGCGGCCGCCCCTGCACGCGGCAGTACGACCTGTTCGACCGGCATGACGAGCGGACGGGTTTCACCGCTATGGAACGGACGACGGCATTCCCGACGGCCATCGTCGCCCACCTGCAGGCTCGCAAGCTCGTCGCCCCGGGCGCGCGTCCGCTGGAAAGCGCGCTCCCGCTACAGTCGTACCTGGACGAGTTGCCGCGGCATGACATTCGGGTCAGCGTGACCGAGGTGTAGGCGGTGTTTTAGAGCGGTTTCAAGAATGGTCTGCTGCCTGGGGAGGGCGAGCCTCCTGGCGAGCCGCGGCTCGGCGGGAGCCTCGCCCTCCCGCGCGACGCCGGGGCTCTATTGAGACCGGCCTAGCCGAGCTGACTCTTCGCCCGCCGGGCCAGTTCCGCCATGAAGCGATCGACTGACGCGTGGACCTCGATGGCGGCGGCGGCGGCGTTGTCCCAGCCCTCGGTGACCGTCGTGACGCCTTCGAGCAGCTTGTAGCTCGCGAAGAAGTGTTCGACCTCGCGCAGAAAGTGCTTGGGCACGTTCTCCAGGTCCTGGAACTCCGCAAACAGTGGGTCGGAGTTGGGCACCGCGAGCACCTTGTAGTCGTTCTGCCCACGGTCGACCATCCGGAACAGGCCCACCACGCGGGCTTGGATCAGGCAGCCGCTGAAGGTCGGCTCGTTCACCATGACGAGGATGTCGAGGTTGTCGCCGTCCTCGGCCAGCGTCTGCGGGATGAAGCCATAATCGCCGGGGTAGTGGCTGGAGGAATACAGGTAGCGGTCCAGCCGCATCAAGCCGGTGGCGATATCCACCTCGAACTTACTGCGGCGGCCCTTGGGGATTTCGACGACGGCGTTGACCGCAGCCGGCAGGTGCGTGCCGGCCGGGATATTCGCATAGATGCCGCGATCAATCATGGCGGGGTACCTCGCACGGGCTATCGGCCAGCAACATCCTGCCCTGGGCGGGCTGGTTGGCACGTCGGCCGTGAGCCGGATTATAATAGGCTTGGTAAACGTCCTTTTGGAGAGCAGAAGATGAACATTCCTCTCAAGCGCGGGATGTTGTTGCGTCACCAGGGGCATGTTTACACGGTGACGGACTTCCAGGAGCGGCACACCGGCAAGCAGAAGCCGACGGTACACGTGAACCTGCGCGACGTACGCGACGGGCACCCGGTTGATCGGACGCTGGCCGATTTGGAGCCGATCCAGGAGGCGGCGCACCAGTACCGCCACGTGCAGTATCTGTACGCCAAGGGGGGCAACCACGTTTTTATGGATAATGAATCGTTCGAGGAGCTCGACCTGGGGGCGGTCGAGTTGCACGGCAGCGAGCCGTTCCTGAAGGAAGGCGAAACGTACCGGGTGCTGTTCGTGGACGAGCGGCCCCTCGCGCTCGACCTGCCCGAAATCGTGAAGCTGCAGGTGACCGAGACGGCGGCCCCGTCGCACTCCGTCGGCAATGCGTCCAGCGTGCTGAAAGAGGCGACGCTGGAAAACCACCTCAGCATTCACGTGCCGCTGTTCATCAAGGTGGGAGACATGCTGCGCGTCGATACGCGCACGCGGACGTACGTGGGGAAAGAGGGGCGGGAGTGACCGTCCGTCGGCGCTACGCCTGAATATCCAGCCCGCCGGCCGCGCCGGCGTCGTTTTCGTCGGCGGGAGGCGTTTCGTTCTCCGGCGGCGCTTCGAATGGCCGGCCCTGGCTGCCGGCGCCCTCGGCGTCGGAGTAGACCTGGCTGTCGCGGCCGGCGTTCTCGATCGCCGTCTGCAGCTTGTCGGCGAAGGCGTCGCTGGTGCGCTCGGCCTGGGCCGTTTGCTCCCGGTCGCGTTCGCCGACGGCGCGCGTCTGCGCCCCTTGGGACTGGATGATCCCGCCGAGCCAATTGGGAGGGATGCTGGACATGCGCGTACCTCGCGCGTTACCCGTTGGCCGTCAACAGATCGGGCTGGCCGGCGTGAAGCTGGGCCCGCAGACGATCCAGAATGGCAGAGTGCATCTGACTCACCCGCGACTCCGACAGATCGAGAGTCAGACCGATCTGCTTCATCGTGAGTTGCTCGTAGTAGTACAGGATCACGATCAGCCGTTCCGCACGGCTCAGGCCGCGCGTGACCAGTTCCTTGACGTCCTGCTTCTGGGCCTCCGTGACGGGGTCATGGCCGCGGTCGTCCGGCAGCACGTCGATCTCGAACACCTCGTGCTCCGAGTCCGGGTCCGTGTACTTGCGTGACAGGGACATGAGCGTGACGGCGTTCGCGTCGCGCAGCAGTCTATGGAATTGCGGGCGCGTCATGTCCAGCCGCCGGGCGATTTCGTCGTCGTTTGGGATGCGGCCGAGTTCGACTTCGAGGCTGCGGGTGGCGTCGGCGAGCTTGTGCGCCCGGTGACGCACGAGTCGCGGGACCCAGTCCATGTTGCGCAGCTCGTCGAGGATCGCGCCGCGGATACGCGGTGCGCAATAGGTCTCGAATTTCACGCCGCGGGTCAAATCGAAGGCGTCGAGTGCGTCGACCAGCCCGAAGATGCCGGCGCTCATCAGGTCGTCCACGTCGACCTCATCGGGCAGCTTCGCCCCGATGCGTTCGGCGTTGTAGCGCACGAGGTAGAGGTAGTGTTCGATGAGCCGGTTGCGCAACTCGTCGGCGCCAGTCTTCTTGTACTCCCGCCAGGCGGCCTGGAGACTGTCCGCGTCGGGATAGGACCGCGTCGGCTGCTCGCGGCTGACGCGGCGGATGCGACCGCGGCTGCGTGTACCGTTCTCATACCCCATCTCATCCGGCCTCCGCTGCTGGTGGTTCGGGTTCGCTCGCCGGCGACCCGCTGTCGGCGGCGTTCATCGTCCGGACGGCGTCGAAATGCCGGCGATCGATCTCGAGTTTCCTGGTTTGCAGGTGGTCCCGGAGCACCAGCTTCGCCGCCCAGCCGGCGGCCTGTCCGACCGTCGCGCCGAGCACCAGCGCGACGAGCGCTCGAATCAGAATCACGCTGGGTGCGTTGCCAGCCTCGATCCCGGCGAAGACCGCGACCATGAACGCGAGTAGCCCGATTTGTGCGCCGATGCTGCGGACCATTGTGGACTTCCGTGTCTCCCTATCGGTGGGCTATCGAGCGTGCTGAGGGGCATTCTAAAGGAATATGCTGGCGACGCGCGACCATAACCAGGCCGGGGGCCGCCGCGGCGACCGGGCGGGAGCGCGCTGCTCGCAAATGGCGTCCAGGCAGGCACTTGCAGCGAAATGCGGCTCGGCAGGCACAAGCGGAAATTCGTCGTGCGCGGCACGCCGAAGCCGGTCTTCCAGCAGGGGATGTCCCAGGTACCCGACGGTGCGTCCGAGAAAACGCAGGACGACCTGGTTCAGCCGTGCATGTGGCTTCACGTTCGGACTGGGCGTGGTTGCCCACTCCCGGACTGCCGCTGACCACAGCGAAGATACACCCCCTGTCTGGCTTCGTTCCCGGATTCCGTCTGTGATTCTGGGCCGAGAAGTGTTGCATTATCGGCCGGCCAGCGGTTCCCCACTCAACCGTCTGCGGGGCAGATTAGTTCGGCGAGGCGTGATTTGCAAGCGATTTCCAGGTCATCGGGCACATTTTGTCCTGTAGTGACGTGAGACAGCGCGATGTTGAGTCGCTGCATCACGTTGAGGACGACTCCGCAGCCGATGACCTCGTCCAGGCGCGTCAGAATGATCCGCGTGACGCCGAGGGGCGCGAACGCGCGGGCCGTCCGTTCCTGGATTTCCGGCGTCAGCGAGGCCGGCAGAACTAGGTGGATCTCAGTGGGGTGCGCGGCGCGCAGCAATGCGGCGGTGCGCGCGAAGAGGCCCTGGTCGCGGAAGCCGATGCCGGGCGTGTCGATCAGGAGCGTGTCCGAGGGGGTACGAAGTGCCGCTTTGACTTGGTCGATGGTCTGCACGCCGTGAAGCGGGACGTCGAGCAGGTCGGCGTAACGCCGAAGCTGGTCGAGGGTGCCGGCGCGGTGCATGTCGAGCGACAACAGTGCGACCTGTCGGCGTGCGCGGGCCTTGTAGTGGGCCGCCAACTTCGCCAGCGTGGTCGTCTTGCCGCTGCCGGGCGGGCCGACGAGGGCGATGCGGCGGGGCTGGGCTTCGCCGTCGACGTTGGATCCGACGCGCGGTGCATGCTGGGCTATGAACTCCTGAACGACGGCCCGCAGCGCGGCCCCAGCGTCGCGCCCCACGCCGGATTGTGCGGCGGCCCGCCGAATGAGGTCCGCCGCAAGATCAGCGGCGACTTGGTTTTGTACCAGACGCACATAGTGCGGGTAGAGCGCCGCGGGGATGTCCGGCCTGGGTTCCCGGACCGTCGCTGCCGCTGCGGGCGCGGCTGGGCTGGTACTGGGGAGGGGCGCAGGGCGCGGTTTGCCAGGCGCCGCGGTGATTTCCACGCGGCCGCGGCCGGCGAGTCCGCCGAGGCCACCCGGCTCAATCGTGCGTGTGCCCAGAATGACCGCGTCGGTTCCGAACTCGCGTTTGACGAGCCCGAGAGCGTCACGCATGGACCGGGCTTGAAATGTTCGGACGTTGTAGTTCAAGGGTTACTACTCCGTGCGCTTGTACATCGACGCCGCGCGGGACCTCGTTCAAGGCCAGGACCGGCGTTTGCGGCAGCACCGGCTCAATGACCCGCCGTACCCACAGCCGAATCTGCGGCGTACACAGGACGGCGATGGCGGCGCCGCCGGAGGCCGAGGCGGCGGCTTCGATTTGCCGCCGCAGTTTCAGGGCCAGCTCGGCCTGTCGATCGGGCGGCAAGGTAATGGTCGAGCCGTGGTCGAGGCGCTGGATGTTGGCGAGCACGTAGTCCTCGGTGGCCGGGTCGAGCGAGACGACGTGGAGCACGCTGGCCGCGTCCTTGTATTGGGCACAGATCGTGCGGGCGAGGGCGTTGCGGGCGTACTCGGAGAGGACTTCCGTGTCCTTGGTCTTCGGGGCCCAGTCGCCGAGCGTTTCGAGCACCGCTTCGAGGTCGCGGATCGGCACGCGTTCGCGCAGCAGGTTCTGGAGCACGCGCTGCACATCGCCGGTCTTGAGCAAGTTCGGGACCACCTCATCGACGAGGCCGGCGTTGCGCTGCTTGAGGGTGTCGAGCAGGTGCTGGGTCTCGGCGCGCGTGAGCAAGTCGGCGGCATTGCGCTTGATGATCTCGGTCAGGTGCGTGGCCAACACGCCGGAAGGCTCGACGACCGTGCAATTGTGCCGTTCGGCCTGGGCGCGCTCCGTCGGGACGATCCACCAGGCTCGCAGACCAAAGGCCGGCTCGCGGACTTCGATGCCGTGCAGCGGCTGGCCGGCCAGCCCGGAATCGATCGCGAGCAGATGGTCGAGGTGCAGCTCGCCGCGCGCGATTTCCTGGCCGCGCAGCAGCACCGCGTACTGGCCGCCCTGGAGTGTGGCGTGATCGCGGATGCGCACGGGTGGCACGACCAGGCCGAGTTCGAGCGCGAGTTGCTTACGGAGGTTGGCGATGCGGTCGAGCATGTCGCCGCCGCGGGCGCGGTCAATCAGCCGGACGAGCCCGAAGCCGACCTGGAGCTCGAGCGGATCGACCGCGAGCTGGGTTTCGATTTTCTCGGGTTTGGCGCGTTCCTTGGTTCGTTGCTCGACCAGTTTGCGGGTGGCGGCCTCGATTTGCGTGCGGTTGAGGAACACGGCCAGCACGCCGCAGCCCGTCGCCATGGTCAGCAGGGGCAGCTTGGGCAGGGGGGTGAACATCAGGACGCTAAGGAAGCCGGCGGCGAGGACGAGCGCGATAGGTTTGGCGAAGAGCTGGCCGAGCACCTCCTCGCCCATGTTGGTCTGCCCGGTGCTGCGGGTGACGAGCATGGCGGCGGCGACGGACACGATGAAGGCGGGGATTTGGCTGGCGAGCCCATCGCCGATGGTGAGCTTGGTGTAGATCGCGAGACATTGCAGCAGGGGCAGGTGATGCTCAACCATGCCGACGTAGAGCCCGCCGATGATGTTGACGAACGTGATGATGATGCCCGCGACGGCGTCGCCGCGGACGAACTTGCTGGCCCCGTCCATGGCTCCGTAGAAGTCGGATTCGCGGGCGATTTCGGTGCGGCGGCGCTTGGCCTCGACGTCGTCGATGATGCCGGCGTTGAGATCGGCATCGATCGCCATCTGCTTGCCCGGCATGCCGTCGAGGGTAAAGCGGGCGGCCACTTCGGCGATGCGCGTCGCGCCCTTGGTGATCACAACGAACTGAATCACCGTGATAATCAGGAAGATAATGACGCCGACGGCGAGCGAGTTGGCCGAGACGAACAGGCCGAACGTCTCGACGACATGGCCGGCGGCGGCGGTGCCGCTGGCGCCGTTCGCGAGGATCAGGCGGGTCGTGGCGGTATTGAGCACCAGGCGAAAGAGCGTGAGCGCCAGCAGGAGCGACGGGAAGCTCGAAAACTCCAGGGGCGCCCGCAGGTACATGACGGTCATGAGGACCACGGTGCTTACCAGGAGGTTGGTGAGCAGCAGGAAGTCCAGCGCCATCGTCGGAAGCGGGATGAGGATAACGAAGATGAGGCCCGCGGCGCAGGCGGGAAAGGGGAGGCCGCGATTGCGGGCGAGGAACCGCAGGACTGGGTTGTTTTCAACCGTGACGGCCATGGTTCCTCTAAGTAGCGAGTGGCGAGTAGCGCGTAGCGAGTTCTGAATACACCCGCTGGCCTCGCAACTCGCTACGCGCTATTCGTGACTCGCTACTCGCGCTTCTCATCCGGCTGCTCGTCCGGAAAGCTGGTACACATACGCCAACACCTCCGCCACCGCTCGATAGAACGCCGGCGGAACTTCCTGTCCGACCTCGACACCCGCGTACAGCGCCCGCGCCAGCGGCGGACGCTGCAGCAGCGGCACGCGGAACTGCACAGCGACCTGGCGAATACGGGCGGCCAGGAAATCCTTGCCCTTGGCGACGACGCGCGGAGCGGTCATGCTCTTGTCGTCATATTTGAGCGCGACGGCGTACTCGGTCGGGTTTGTGACCACGACGTCGGCCTGCGGAACCGCGCTGTTGACCCGCTGCAGCGCCAGCCGGGCCTGGAGTTGGCGACGGTGCTGCTTAATCAACGGATCGCCCTCCATCTTCTTCAACTCGTCACGCACTTCCTGCTTGGTCATGCGGAGCTGCCGTTCGAGCTTCCAGCGCTGTAGGAGATAGTCGATCAAGCCCAGGACGAGCAGCGCCAGCCCGACCCGCAGCGCCAGGTCGTAGAGTACGCCGCTGCCCAGGTGAAAAATGCTGCGGCTATCCAGCGCGCCGGTGCCGAGTAGCGGCCCGATGCGGCCCACGATGGTGAAGTAAGCGATGGCCGTCACGATCGCGACCTTCAGCAGTCCGATCGCCAGGCGGCTGAGGGCGTCGCTCGAAAAAACGCGCCGAAAACCAGCCACGGGATCCAGGCGCTCGGGCTTCAGGCTGAGCTTCTTCCAGGTCAACACCAGCCCAGACTGGGCCGCGGCACCGGCGACCGTGGCGAGCAGCACGAGCGCCACGAAGGGCAGCAGAATCTCGACGGTGGCGCGGCCGGCGCGCAAGATCCACGGCAGGAGTTCCGCCGTATCGACCCGCGGCGCTTCGCCCAGCGCGACGGTGAGGCTGAGCATCGTGCTGACCATTTGCGGCCCGAGCGCTTTGAGCAGCAGCAGCGCGGCGAGCAGCGCAACGGCCGCGGTCAGATCGACGCTGCGCGCAATCTGGCCCTCCTCGCGGGCCTCCTCGCGGCGGCGTACCGTCGGTTCTTCGGTCCGGTCGGCTGAGTCGTCGTGAGCCATCTGTAGGGTGGGTACCGCCCACCACGGTGTCTATTGGGTGGGCAGTGCCCAGCCCACGGTGTACTCGTGTATCCAGTCGCACACTTGCTGTAGCGCCCCGAGGAACGCGTCGGCGGCGGTCGGCAGCGAAACGGCCATCAGCGCGAGTGCCAGTAGCCCTTTGAGCGGGAACCCGACCGCGATGATGTTGAGCTGCGGCATCGTGCGTGAAACAAAACCGAGGGCGAGGTTGACCAGGAACAGCACGAGCAGGGTGGGTGCCGCCACCCGCAGTGCGACCTCGCCGCTGAGGGCCAGGGCTTGGCACAGGAGTTCGGTGGCACTCGTCGCACTGTCGTGATAAGCGAGTAGCGGGATCGTCTCAAACGTGTCGAGGCAGGTAGCCACCAGGGCGCGGTGGCCGCCGACGATCAGGTAGATTACCGCCGCGAACTGGAGGTAAAAAATGCCGACCACGGTTTCCTGCTCGTCGGACGTGGGGTCGACGATTTGCCCGAACGCGATGCCGGACTCCTGCGCGACCAGCAGTCCGCCGATTTGCAGCCCGACGAAGCTCAGCGCGCTGACCAGCCCCAGCAGCGCGCCGAGCAGAACCTCGCTGCCCAGCGCGCCGGCGATTTCGACGGCGCTGGCCGGTGCTCCGGCGGGCAGGTTTACCAGCGGTGTCAGCAGGGCGGCCAGCGCGAGGACGAGAATGATCCTGAGGTGGACCGGAATGGAAAGCGCGCCCAAGAGCGGCTGAAACATAAGTAACCCGCCCACGCGCGCGGCCACGAGCCCGAAGACGGGCAGTTTCAGGTACTGGGCGAGCAGTTCGAAGGGCATTCGCTTGGCTCTCAGCTCTCAGCATTCAGCGTTTAGCTTGCCGCGCCGCGGTCAGGTTCCGCCGAACAATTGCTGTGAATACTCGATCATTCGCTGCGCCAGCCACGCCGCAAAGAAGACGCCGGTGCCGACCATCGCGACGATCTTCGGCACGATGCTGAGCGTCTGGTCCTGTATCTGCGTGACGGTCTGGACGAGGCTGATGACCAGGCCCACGACCAACCCGATGCCCAAGATCGGGCCGGAGATGATCAGCGAGGTCACCAGCGCATCGCGACACAAATCGACAGCCGCCGTTACGTCCATCGTGGCGCTCCTAAACCGTCAGCTCTTCCCTGCGGGCCTCAGGAAATGCTGGCCATCAGTGACCCGGCCACCAGGTGCCAGCCATCCGCCAGGACGAACAGCAGCAGCTTGAACGGCAGCGAGATCAACACCGGTGGCAGCATCATCATGCCCATCGACACCAGTACGGTGGCAATCACCATGTCAATCACCAGGAACGGCAGGTAGATGCGAAACCCGAGAATGAACGCGACTTTCAGCTCGCTCAGGATGAACGCCGGCACGAGGGCGGTCATCGGCACGGCGCGTTCCTCCAGCACCTCGCCGGCGGGCACCGCGCGCTTCGCCGCGTATTCGTACATCAGGTAGACATCCTGTTCGTTCTCCGCGGCTTTGAGCTGGTCGAACATGAAGCCGCGCAGCTCCGCTCCGGCGGTGGAAATTGCGTCGAGTTGGCTCAGTTGGTCGTTCAAGTAGGGCTGAATCGCGCGCTGCTGCACGCGCTGCCACGTTGGGGCCATCACCAGGATGGTCATGAAGAGCGCCAGGCCGACCAGAATCTGTGAGGGCGGCAATTGTTGCGTCCCCAGGGCCTGGCGCAGCAGCGCCAGCACCACCAGAATCCGCGTGAAGCAGGTCATCAGCAACAGAATGCCCGGCGCCACCGTCAGCAGCGTCAGCAGGACCAGAATTTGCAGCGAATTGCTCAGCGACTCGCGGCTGGCAGCTTTCGGCAGCCAATGGCTCACGTCCGGGACGTATACCGGATCGTTGCCGCCGGTCGCGGTCTCGGTGGTCGTGCTGGTGGTGGTCTGCGCGGCGGCCGGCGCGGCCATGAGCAGCAGAATCAGCATGGAAACGAGGGTGTGACGCCACATCACGCACCCCCGGTCTTGGCGCGCAGCTTGCTTAGTGTGTCCGCCAGGCGGTCGCGCAGTGCGGCGAGCTGCTGGTCGTCCGTGGCGTGGGTCGACTGGGGCGGCGCCCGGTCGTCGGGGTAAGCGTGCGCCTCGCGTTCCAGGCAGCGGGCAAACTCCGCCGTGCTGCTGTCCGGGCGCTGGCGGACGGCCTCGCCCAGCAGGCGGGCGGTAACGTCCGCATCGGTGATCACGTCCAGGGACCGAATCGCATCGGCGGTGATGCCCAGCAGCACGAGCCGCGGACCGCAACGCACCAGGCAGAGCGACTGCCGCGCCGAGAGGGCTGTGCGGCTGACGACTTCGAGCAGCGCCGGTTGTCGCCCGCGGGTCGTCCACGAGCGTGGTCCGGCACCGAGCATGGCGCGGTAGCCCCAACCCAGCAGCAGGATGAGAGCCACGACGCCGGCCAGCGCGGCCGTGGTGCGCACCCATGGGCTCCGCGTCGCGGCGG
>JAGVEP010000259.1 GCA_020058145.1 Phycisphaerae bacterium
AGGAGGCATTCGAGCTCCGGGACCCCACCCGACGACAAGTCGTCTATTATGACGATTTCCTTGGCCGATCGAGCATTGGCGACCGACTTGGGAAGAATGAAGATCAGGGCATTCTTCGTTTGCTATCCGAGGCGAAGAGATCAAGAACACTAAAAGTCATCCTCACGACCAGGGAGTACATCCTTGCGGAGGCGCGCCGTCTCTATGAGCGACTCAGCGGCCCCGAACTCGAGGCCGCTAAGTGCATTGTCACGGTGGAGCACTACACGCGGGGCCGACGAGCGAGAATCCTCTACAATCATGTGTACTTTTCAACCCTCCCATGCGCATACGTCCGTGCGCTCCTCAGAGATCGGTCGTATCGCAAAGTGATTGACCACCCGAACTACAGTCCACGGATAATTGAGTGGATGACGACAGACACGGCCTTGACTGGCGTACCGCCGGATAAGTTCCCCGATGCGTTTGTTGCCGCCCTCGATAATCCGACACGCATTTGGGAGCACGCGCTCGAAAACCAACTCGGCGATGACGCTCAGTATGTTCTCCTATGCCTGGCCACGATTTCCGGACGGATTGGACACGACGATCTACGTCACGCGTGGGAAACACTCGTGATAAAGGGGACGAACGCGGAACCGACGATCGCGGAACGAAAGCGATTTGTAACCGCGCTCAAGCAGCTCGACGGATCGTTTGTGCGGACAACTCGCTCTCACGCCGAAATCGTCGTTGAGTTTCATAACCCTTCCATTCGTGACTTCGTTTCGCGCCGACTCGCCGGCGAGCCAGCGACTTTAGCGGAGATAGTGAACTCTGCTCCGTACTTCGAGCAGGTGTCGTGTCTTCTACGACTTAACGGGGACGGCCACGTGGCCCGCAAACCGGCCGGCGTCCTTCCGGATGGCGCCATTGTGCGATCCGCGATCGGAAGGACACTTGTGGCGCCTTCCCCGCTGTTTCACTCGGTCCGGAATCGAACAGGCGGCGAGTGGCTCGCACGTGATTCAGCAAACGTCGGAGGGCGGCTCTCGGAAGCTGCGGAGTGGAGCGATTCGTTTGCGAATGGGGGCTTCCTGGAGTTCGTTTGCGGGAAAGCCGCTGAGCTAGTGTCGCTGGGTCACATCGCGAGAGTAGCCACCGTTGAGGCATGCAAGTTCGTGGCGGCTGTTGTAAGTGCATGGCCCCCCGCCGGAGGAACCTGGTCGGCACTGGTTACGGCCATACTTGGCGGTATCGGTGAGGAGGTAGCCAATTCGTCGTGTCAGGACTGGCTAGAGTGGACTCGGTTTACACGCGGCCACCGCCACTTATTCGACGCGAACGCGGCGGCCGCTTGGACCGAGCGCGCACAGCAGTTGTGCGAGGATGAAATCGAGGCAATTCGACACAACGCGGACACTGCTGGCGAAGCTGAAAGCTGGTTGGATGAGGTGAAAAAGATTGCGCGATATTGGAACATCGACCTGAAATCTGAAATTGCGGGACTACACGACCGCTTGGACGAACTCGCGGATCGCGAAGACGGTCAAGAGGACTGGGATGGCGAACGGTACTCGGGTCGAGACACTACTCCGATGGGTAGCGCCGATGCCCAGATAGATCACCTGTTCAGTTCGCTCGAAGGAGACGACGATGTGTAGGACAGACGCACAGCAATGCCTTACGCACCTGTTGAGCCAGCCGGCGTGCGTCCCCCGCCGCCCCATCTCCCCGCCTCGCCACCCCCCAATCCAAAATCCAAGCTCCAAACTCCAAAATCCACCAAACGCCCACCAATTCCCGCTCTTCTCTGTGTCTCTGTGCCTCTGTGGTTTGCTTTCCCGCGCCGCGCAGTAACAGTTCAGCGATGAGTCCCGCGCGCCGACACTTCGACGAACCGTCGCACCAACCCGCCAAGCGTGCCGCCCGCTGCCGCCGTTCTCCCGCTGGTCCCAATAACCAAGGTGATCAAGAGGGGGGTGTGCGCGCATGATCACCTTGGTCACCTTCAGCCCACCGCGCCGGAATCTCGCTATTCTAGGACTCACCCCACCTCGATCCCCTGGTCCCTTGGTCCCTTGGTCCCTTCGTGCCTCCGTGCCTCCGTGCCTCCGTCCCTCGGTGCCAGTATCATTTCCCCATGCTCAAGCAGCACAACCAACTGGTACTCGGCCTGCTTGTCGTCGCCGACGCCCTCGCGGTGAGCGTCGCCTGGCTCGCCAGCTACTGGCTCCGGTTCGCGCTGCTGCCCGTCGATCCGGCCAAGGGCGTGCCGGCCCTCGCCGACCGCTACATCCCGATGCTGCCGGTCGTCGTCCTGGGACACCTGCTCATCTTCTCGCGACTGCACCTTTATCGGCCGCGTCGCAGCGAGGGCCTGGGGCGCGAACTGCGCAACATTGCCAAAGCGTTCTGCGTGGCCGTCATGGTCGTCGTGCTGATCGACTACACGCTCCCGGAGACGAGCAAAATCTCGCGGCGTTTCATCGCCACATACGCCGTCGTGGGCACAACTTCGTTCGCGCTGTTTCGCCTGAGTGTACGCGGCTTGGCGCGCCGGCTGCGCCGGCACGGCTTCAACCGCCGCCGGGCCGTGATTGTGGGCAGCGGTCGCACCGCTCAGCGGCTGCTGCAAGCCCTGCAGCGCAGTCCATGGACCGGGCTCGAGGTCGCGTACTTCGTCGATGATCGCGCCGATCGCAGCGCCGTCCGCGGGATTCCCGTGCGCGGACCGCTCGCCGAGCTCGCGCAGCTTGTGGACGCGGACCCGCCCGATTCCATCTTCATCGCCCTGGCCACCCACCAGGCCGAACGGCAAAGCGACGTGCTCAACTCGCTGAGCCTGTCCATGGCCGACGTGCGGCTGGTCCCGGACATCAACCCAGCCTTCGCCATGCGCCCCGATGTGACGCAGCTCGACGGCGTGCCGATCCTGGCACTGCGGCAGACGCCGCTATACGGCTCGAACGCACTGGTCAAACGCGGTTTCGACCTGGTGGCCGGCAGCCTGTGTCTGCTCGCCGCACTGCTGCCGATGGCCGTGCTCGCCGTGCTCGTCAAGCTGAGCAGCCCCGGCCCCGTGCTCTATCGCCAGCGGCGGGCCGGCCTCGACGGACAGGAATTCACGCTCCTGAAATTGCGCACGATGCGGCCGGACGCGGAGGCCCGCGGCCCCGTCTGGTCACAAACCGAGGACCCGCGGCGGACGCGCATCGGTGCCTTTCTCCGGCGGACGAGTCTCGACGAGCTGCCGAACCTCTTCAACGTGCTCGCCGGGCACATGTCCTTGGTCGGTCCGCGCCCCGAGCGGCCGGAGTTCATCGCCGAGTTCAAGCACGAGATTCCGAATTACATGCTGCGGCACAAGATGAAGGCCGGCATGACGGGCTATGCCCAGATCAAAGGCTGGCGTGGCAACACGTCGCTGCACAAGCGCATCCAGCACGACGTGCACTACATCCGCAACTGGAGTGTCTGGCTGGACACCCGCATTCTCGTGCAGACGGTGCTGGGGGCGTGGTTCAGCCACCACGAGACAAATGCGCCCCCAACCGACGACAACGGCAGCGACACCAATTCCTCGCAGCCGCATGCGGTATGAAAATGGACAACGCGCCGCGCCTCCGAATCAACGAGATATTCCACTCCATCCAGGGCGAAGGCACCCGCACCGGCGTGCGGTGCGTCTTCGTCCGGCTGACCGGCTGCCATCTCCGATGCACCTGGTACGACACGACCTATGCGTTTACGGAAGGCGAGTGGATGTCACTCGACGACATCCTGGATCGCGTTCGCGCGTTCGATTGTCCCACTGTCGAGGTCACCGGCGGCGAGCCGCTGCTCCAACCGGCCGTATACCCCCTGATGTCGCGCCTGGCTGACGAATTCGTTCCGGTGCTGCTCGAGACCGGCGGCGCAGTGCCGATCGAACGCGTCGATCCGCGCGTCGTTCGCATCATGGACCTCAAGTGTCCTGGCAGTGGCGAGGCGGAGCGAAACCACTGGCCCAACATCGACCACCTGACCCCGCATGACGAGGTCAAACTCGTCTTGCTCGACCGTGCCGATTACGACTGGGCCAAAGATGTTCTGCGGCGGTATGATCTGACGGCCCGCTGCCCGGTGATCTTCTCGCCGGTGCACGGGCGGCTGGCGCTGCTCGATCTCGCCACGTGGATCCTGGCGGATCGGCTCGCTGTGCGCGTCGGGCTGCAACTGCACAAGCTCGTTTGGGGTCGGGAAGTGCGCGGCGTTTAGCAAACGCCCCCGACTCTGAACCCGGAACCTCCTGCTCCTATGCACGTTACGCTTTCCAAGTCGTTCACCTTCGAAGCCGCCCATTCGCTGCCCACGTTCCCCGTGGGGCACAAATGCCGCCGGCTGCACGGACACAGTTTCCGCGTCGAGGTCCGCGTGGAAGGCGAAGTGGACCCCCAGCTCGGCTACCTGATCGACTACAACGACATCAAGGCGGCGTGCGAGCCGATCCGAAAATCCCTCGACCACTACCACCTCAACGAAATCACCGGTCTCGATAATCCGACCGCCGAAAACCTGGCTCGCTGGGTCTGGGAGCGGCTAAAACCAGACCTGCCGCTTCTGGCGGCTGTGATTGTCCACGAGACCTGCACCAGCGGCTGCGAATATCGGGGAGCGTGAGCCGCCAGTCTCCGTTGCCAGCTCGCAGACGCCCAGCTTCCGTGGCGCCCCGGCAACTTTTTGCAGTTCGCAATTGCAACCGGCACCCCAACCCGATAACCTGATATAATTGAAGTGGTTGCCACGTCGGCCACCGTGAGTATCCGGCAAATCGTGCGTTGAGCTAGGAGAGAGAAGGTCGCCGCGCTGGGTTGGGAGTCGCTCGTTCGCACTCCTCCACGGCTACCTCGAAACACATCGTCAGGAAAACCTGACACAGAGACTTCTGGAGGCGGCAATGAAACGACCGTTCTTGTTCTGCTTTGCTCTGGTCCCCCTCGTTTTCGCGGCCACCGCATGGGCCGCGGACGTTTCGCCGACCGAACGGGCCATCTCCGCCCTCAAGGACGCGCGCCCCCAGGCTATCGTCCTGGAAGAAGGCGCGCGGATCACCCGTGTCGGCGGACAGCCCCTGGCCTTCGGCGTCAGCCCGGAGGACGCCGCCGAGCAGTTCATCCAGCAGCACGCCGGCGTATTCGGCGTCAGCGTCGCGGAGCTGGTCCCCGAGGGCCTCGCTACGGACGGCGCCCTGGTCCAGCCGGTGATGTGGGAGCCGGAGTTGGGCGGCTACAAGTTCATGCTCGTCCGCTATGCCCAGCAAAAGGACGGCATTCCGGTATTCCGGGCCGACCTGCGCCTCCTGGTCCGCAACGAAAACGGTTTTCCGCTCGTCCTCGCTGCCTCCGCCTTGCGAAACATCGCCGGCTTAGCGCCGAATCTCGGCCTGCTGAGCACGCCCTTCGACCCGGCCCGCTACCTCGCCGGCCAGTTCGACCAATACAGTGCTCCGCAGCCCGTGATCTGGGCCGGCCTGGACAACGAGGAGGTCACGCCGACCCTCGGCTACCTGTTCTACGCCGAGCGTGGCACGGAGGAGGGCCCCGATTTCGCCCGCTGGTTGTTCATCGTCGAGCCAACCACCGGCAAGTTCCTCTACACCGAGGATCAGATTATCCGCACCGACGTCACCGGCAACGTCAGCGGGATGGCAACGACGGGGGCCAAGTCCGACAATTGCATTGCCGAGGCGTCGACCCCGATGCGCTATGCCAAGGCCACCATCGGGGCGACCACCGCCTACGCCGACGTGAACGGGAACTTCACGATTCCCAATGGCGGCACAGCACCCGTGACCGTCTCCTCGCCCATGAGCGGGCAGTACTTCACCGTCAGCACCGCGGCCGGTACGCTCGAGACCCTGTCGCAAGTCGTCACCCCGCCGGGCCCGGCCAACTTCCTGCATAACGCGGCCAATACCGACGAGTACGTCCGCGCGCAGGTCAACGGCTACGTCCAGGCCAACATCGTCCGGGACTTCTGCCTTACATACAACCCAAGTTACCCCACGATCGCCACGCAGACGAATTTCCCGGTCAACGTCAATCGCAACGATCTTTACTGTCCGGCCAACGCCTGGTACAGCACCGGCAGCTCCATCAATTTCTGCCGGGCCTCCAGCCCCTATCCCAACACGGCCTACAGCGGCATCGTTCACCACGAATACGGACACCATATGGTCTACACCGGCGGCAGCGGACAGGGCGAGTACGGGGAGGGCATGGGGGACTGCGTCGCCGTGCTGATTACTAATGACTCGATATTGGCCTACGGCTTCTTCGGCAATTGCAGTTCCGGCCTCCGCGACGCGAACAACACTTGCCAGTACCAGACCTCCGGCTGCTCCTCCTGCGGCAGCGCGATCCACGACTGCGGCCGACTGCTGTCCGGCTGCGTGTGGAGCACGCGCACCGAGCTTCTGAACGCGGGCTACCCGGACTACCTCGCCATCATCTCCAACCTGACCGTCAACTCGATCCTGGTGCATAGCGGCACGTCGATCACACCCGCCATCGCACTCGATTTTCTGACGCTCGATGACGACGACGGCAATCAGAGCAACGGCACGCCGCACCGCTCGCAAATCTGCAACGGCTTCGGCGCCCACAACATGGCCTGCCCGGCGCTCCCCGGCCTCGCGGTCTCGCCCGCCGACGGCCTGTCTTCGATCGGTAACGCCGGCGGTCCGTTCACGCCGAGCAGCAAGAGTTACACGCTGACCAACCAGTCTACCAGCAGCATCAATTACACCGTCAGCAAGACCCAGACCTGGGTCACGGTCAGTCCGACGTCCGGCGCGCTCGCCGGTGGCGGCACCGCGACCGTAACCGTGTCGATCAATTCCAACGCCAACGCCCTCGCCAACGGGACGTACACGGATACGGTTACTTTCACCAATACTACCACCCACAGCGGCGATACCACCCGGCCTGTGACACTCCAGGTCGGCGTCCCGACCTTGGCCTACTCGTGGAACATGACCACCAACCCCGGCTGGACCACTCAGGGCCTGTGGGCCTGGGGCGACCCGACCGCCGGCAGCGGCGACCATGGCGGACCGGACCCCCAGAATGGCTATACCGGAACGTATGTCTACGGCTATAACCTGGCTGGCGGATATACCGACTCAATGGCGGAGACCCACCTCACGACGACCGCCATCAATTGCACGGGGCTGATCTCGGTACACCTGAAGTTCTGGCGCTGGCTGGGCGTCGAGGAGAATATCTACGACCACGCCTACGTGCGCGTCAGCAACAACGGCACCACCTGGACCCAGGTGTGGGCCAACCCGAGCACCACGCTCGACGAATCGGCCTGGACGCAGCAGGACTACGACATTTCCGCCACCGCGACCAACCAGGCGACCGTCTACATCCGCTGGACCATGGGGACGACCGACGGCGGGTGGACCTATTGCGGCTGGAACATCGACGACGTTGAAATCTGGGCGGTTGGTTCCTGTACGGCGCCGTCCGTCACCACCCAGCCGCTGAGCCAGACGAAGTGCGTCGGGCAGTCGGTGACGTTCACCGTCGCCGCCAGCGGCACCGCGCCATTGACCTATCAGTGGCGGAAAAACACCACGAACATCACCGGTGCGACC
>JAGVEP010000526.1 GCA_020058145.1 Phycisphaerae bacterium
GGGAAGAAGGCCGGGTAAGTGTCATGTCGACACGGCCACGGTATCAAGAATCGCTCTACAGCCCCCGTGAACTGATCTGCGGCGCCTACATCGCGGCTGGTCTGTGGGTTCTGTCGCTCGCCCTGCTGGCCGGCATGGCCGCATGGGCCACCGCACCCAACTGGACCGCGTAGTCCGCGCCACAGACCACGAGGGCCAGAGCCGCTCAGCTTTCGGGCGCCGCGGTCGGCGTCGAAGCGAGCGGCGAAGGCGCCATCAGCGTCGTCGAAGCCGGCGCGGCCGGCAGCGGCCAGGTCGTTTCCGGAGCCAGATGCCGCTGCCTCTCATGGGTGAGCTTCACGAGCAGTGCGGCGATTCCACAAGCTCCAAAAGCGCAACCGGCAATCAGGGCTTCGACCGCCAGGCGGCTGGTCAGCGTTTGCCGCAGCAGACCGCCGGCGAAAACCGTCAGCCCAAGCAGCGCCAGTGCCGCGGGCGTAACCACACGCAGCCGCCAGGTCCCGCCCCGGGGCAGCAAACGCGTCAGCAAAACCGCCACCAGCCCCCACGGACACACGCGCAGCAGCAACTCCCACCGGCTGAAGCGATACAGGTTCGTTTCCATGAGCAGCGTGTTCAGGACACTCGCCTGGAGCTGACAGCCGAACGACGGACCGCCCGGCCGCAAGTAGTGCAGGTCCTCCGGGGGCACCATCTTGCCGATCAGCACCGCCTTCCCGGCAAACCAGGTGCGGAGTTGCTCGCCCGGTGCGGCCAGAACTTGCTCAAACGGAATTGCCCGCTCGGCCCAGGTGTCCAGGTCTTCCGTGGAGAAGGCACTGAAACGCAGCCAGTCACCCACCATCGTCCCGCCGGCATCCGCCGGTACCTGTTCCGATTTCACCACCGGAAGCCGGTCCGCGTGCGGGTGCCACCGCGCTTCCCCAGCGTCCGGACGCCGTTTGCAGTACCGCACGCTGAGATGGCCGGCCTCCACGTGAATGTCTGCGTCGCTGTCGGCATGCCGCGCGGCGGTGAGCGCCGCGAGCGACAGCGCGGGAACCGCGGGATTAAACCCCCGCTGCACCACGAGCGGAACCGGAACATCCCCGTTTGCAAACGTCGGTCGCGCACCCGCCGCCAATCCCCAGCCATGGACAACCGCACGGAGGTCCGGACACAGCACCGGCTCACCGTTGACATCAAACTCCTTGCTCGCCACGACTACCGGCGCGGTCAGGGCCTGCACGCCGCGCACGAAGGCCGCGTCGAACGCGGGCTGACAATCGGGGAAAAAATAGTCCCAGACCACCACGGTCGGCTGCGCCTCGGCCAGACGCTCCATCAGGCGCCCGTAGAGCAGGCGCCAACTTTTCCGGTTGACCAGCTCGAGGCCCGCCAGGTCCTTACCGATTTCCCCCCGACGGATGGCTTCAACCGTGCTGGTCTTGAAGCCGATCAGGGCCACCTGGGGAGCACCCGTCGCCGGCAGCCGCCAACCCACGACAATGTTCCACAGCACGAAAACGAGCAGCGCTGCGACCGCAGCCACGGCCGCGACCTGGGCGGCTAGCGGATAGCTGTGCAGCACCACCGAGGCCAGCCGCGCGGCACGGTAGGCGGGTGTCGGATCGGGATTGGCACGAATCCCGCGCCCCGCCAGGTAATGATCGAGGTCCGCCACGAGCGCTTCGCAATTGGGATAGCGCTCTTCCGGCAGCGGACGAACGCAGCACGCGATGATCGTCGCCAGGTCGTCCGCACGGGTCACCTCGCGCTCGTGCAGCACCTCTCGCAGACGATCGATCCGCGGAGCAAACCGCGCCGGCTGACCCGTCACGACGTGGAACAGCAATGCGCCCAGGCTGTAAATGTCCGCCCGCCCATCCACCTCCTGACCGGCCATCTGCTCCGGTGCAATGTACCCGTACGTGCCGAGGGCACCTGCCGCCGGCTCCGGCGTGCCGTCGTGGACCAGTGGCAACTCCGCCTGAAGCCCCAGCTTCTTGGCGATCCCGAAATCCACCAGCCGCGGCTGCCCCTGGGCATCGATGAGGATGTTCTGAGGCTTCAGGTCGCGGTGCACCACCCCCTGCCGATGCGCATAGGTCAGCGCACCGCAGACCGTCTTGAAGAGCTCCAGGCGGCGCTCCAGAGAAACTTCGCTGCCACGCAGGTAATCGTCCAGGTGCTGCCCGGCCACGAATTCCATCGTGTAATACAACGGCTGGGCCGAGAGGTTCGCCTCATACAGCATCGCGATGTTGGGATGTTGGAGCTGCGCTACGAGCCGCACTTCGTTCTCAAAGAACGCGGTGCGCTGCGCGGACTTGTCGAACAGGACTTTCAGCGCTTCCGTACGCTTCTTCGTGTGCTGAAAGGCCTTGTACACCACGCCGAAACCGCCGCGGCCGAGCTCGGCCAGAATCGTGTAGTTGCGGATCTTGGGAAAACGGTCGGCGGTGAGCCGGCGAAAGAGTGTCCGGCACGCTGGGCAGCTTTCCAGGTGCAGTTCGGCCGCCGGGCGGTCCGCGTGCGGCAACTCCGCGGCGGCTAGCGCCTCGATGTTGGTCCGTTCTGCGCAGGGATTGTGTGTGGGAGGCGGCATCCATGCACCTCGCGCGGCGCGGGCCGGCGATTCGCGTCGCCAGGCCCGGCAGCCGTTTTTCTGCGAGGTGTATTATAACGCCCCGGTGCGGCGGCAACCTGACCGCAGGGTGCCGCCGCACCGCTGGCGGCTGTTATGAACCCGAGAGCAGCGCCACAAACGCGTTGATGTCGTCGAAATCGACGAACCCGTCGCCGTTGCAGTCGCCGTTGAGGAAGTTGCAGTTCGGGTAGGCGGCTTGGTACGCGACGGGGTCGACAATCGCCAGCACGAACGGGTTAATGTCGTCAACGTCGACCACGCCGTCGCAATTCAGGTCGCCGGGGATAGCGGGCTTCAGGCCCAGGCTGTGGTAGTAGCCTCCCGCGACGGTGAGCCGCAAAGTCGTGGCGGCGGTGTCGCGGCGACCGAGCAGGGTTTCGGCGGAGATCGCCGTCGGCGTCTGAACACGCAGCAGAATGTCGTCGCCCACCGCGGCCCGGAGTTCCGCCGCCAGCGCGCGG
>JAGVEP010000407.1 GCA_020058145.1 Phycisphaerae bacterium
CTCGCCGCGGCTCGCGCCCGGCTCAAAGACGCCGGCCTCGACGCCGCGCCGGCCGAAGTTCGCGCCCGTTATGCGTGGATCAACCGCGTGCTGGATGGCGTGATCGAGCGTCGGTTGCAGCCGGGGCAGACCTGGTCCGCGCGTCTCGACCGCGTGCTGACGCATCGCCTGGGTGGACTAATAGCGCTGCTGGGCGTGCTCTATACCGTTTTTTACACGATCTACGCCGGGGCGGCCCCGCTGATGGACCTGGTGGACGCGGGTTTCCGGTGGTTGGGGCAACAAGCCAGCGCCGTTCTGCCGGAGGGCGTCGTGCGGAGTTTCGTCCTCGACGGTTTATTGGCTGGCGTCGGCGGGGTGCTCGCGTTTCTGCCGCAGATCGTCGTGCTGTTCGTTTTCATTGCGCTGCTTGAGGACTGCGGCTACTTGTCGCGGGCGGCGTTCCTGGTCGATCGCCTGATGCGGCCACTGGGCCTCAGCGGGCGGGCGTTCATTCCGTTGCTGTCCGGCTTCGCCTGTGCCGTGCCGGCGATTCTCGGCACGCGGGCGATTGCGGACCGTCGCGAGCGGATCAGCACGATTCTGCTGATCCCATTCATGAGCTGCTCCGCGCGGCTGCCCGTGTACCTGCTCATGACGGCGGCCTTTGTGCCCGGCAAGGTGTGGCTCGGCGGCTGGATGCGGCTGGATGCGCTGGTACTGCTCGCGATGTACGTGGTGGGCGTCGTCTTTGCCATCCCGCTGGCGCTCGGTCTGCGCAAGACGGTGTTTGCGGGCGCCGGGTCCGGTTTCCTGTTGGAGCTGCCGAGCTACAAGCTGCCCCGGCTGCGGACGATACATCAGCGCGTACACGTCGCGGCGCGCAGCTTCCTGGTCCGGGCCGGTACCATCATCCTGATCGTCAATATCGTAGTCTGGGCCCTCGGGTACTTTCCCCGCAATCCCCAGACGAGCAGCCGCGTAGCACAGCAACGCGACACGCAGGCCTGGGACGAGGGCACCTACGAAGCGGAGCTCGCCGGCGCGTACCTGCGCGACAGCTTCCTCGGACGCCTGGGGCAGGCCATCGAGCCCGCTGTAAAACCGCTCAGTTGGGATTGGCGGATCGGACTGGCCGTGCTCGCCTCGTTCCCGGCGCGCGAGCAGATCATCGCGACGCTCGGCACCGTTTTCAACCTCGGGCGCGCCGCGGACGCGCGCTCCGGCTCGCTGCGCCAGGCCGTGCAGCAAATGAAACGTGAAGACACAGGCGGTCCGCTGTTTACTCTGCCGGTGGCGCTGTCGCTCATGGTCTTCTTCGCGTTGTGCGCGCAGTGCGGCAGCACGCTGGTGATGATCGGCCGCGAGACGGGCTCGTGGTGGTGGTCGGTGGTGTCTTTCGTCGGCATGACGACCCTGGCATACGGTGCGGCCTGGGCGGTGTCCGCGGGGGCCCGCGGGCTGGGAATGTAACGGCCAGTGGTTCGCACCGGCGAGACGCCGATGCTCCCCGGTAATCAGTGCGACAGGACCGCGACAAATCCGTTAATGTCGTCGAAATCGAAAGTCCCGTCGCCATTGATGTCGCGTTTGGCGAAGGGGCAGTTGGGGAACGCCTGCTGATACGCCACCGGGTCGCTGAGGGCGAGGACGAACGGGTTGATGTCGTCGAAGTTGACGGCACCGTCACAATTCAGGTCGCCGAGGCCGTCGCACTCGTCGGGGATGCCGTTGCCATTGAAATCGGTGGACGTGCCGACGGCGATGTCCTGCGGGTCTGCGACGCCATTGCCGTTGCAGTCGTAATCGCCGATGCGGAGATAATAGATGTCCTGCTCGCCATTGAACGTAGCCGCGTAGGCCAGGCTGGCGCCGACGTTGTCCGAGAGCATGTGGACGTAATCACCGAGCTTGTTCTGCTGCGGCCAGCCCAGCCAACTATCGAACGTCGGGGTGATGGGCTCGTTGGGCGACCAGGTCAGACCGGCGTCGGTGGAATAGGAGTAGTACACGGCGGAAACGTGCTCGCTGCCGGTGCCGCGGGTGTCGTTCCAGATCACGTCGAGCCGGCCGTTGGGGGCGACGGAGAGCGTGCCGAACCACTGCCAATTGTTGCTGTTGTTCGGGTCGGTGTTGATGCGGGTCGAGCTGGACCACGTGCTGCCGCCGTTGGTGCTGCGCGTGAACTTCACGTCGGCCGGGTCGGTCCCGTTCGGGTCGCACGAAAAGAGCATGTAGATGTAGCCGTTCGTCGCCCCGCCGGAGGTGTCCGCCGCCACCCAGACCTGGCCAATGAGCCCGCCGGGGTTCGGTCCGTAGCCGAGATTGAAGCGCATGGCACCGCCCAGGTTGACGGCCACGTTCAGGTCAAACGTGGGCGTGACGTTGGGGTCTTTGGCGTTCGAGGAGCGCAGAAAACGGTAGTTCGACGTGCCGTTGAAGCCGCCGACGACGTAGACCTGCCCGGTCGGGCCGATCGCCACGGTGCCCCAGTACGGCTGGTTGGGCAGGGGGATCGGGTTCATGTACGTCAGCCCGCCATCCACCGAGCGGGTAAACCAGTTGTCGCCGCAGCAGCCGGCGTAGTCCCAGGCGGCGTAGAAATTGCCGTGCCCCAGGCCGCCCGTGCGGTCGATCGCGGTCCAGGCTTTGTCGCCGCCATGGGCCGAGATCGGCCCCAGCCAGGTCGCGCCGCCGTAGCTGGAGATGAACGTCTGGCAGGTGTAGGGGTTCGTGTTGCGCAGGCTGTAGTAATAGAAAACGCCGTCGGCGTCGGCGGCAAGCACGGGATCGCTGCGAAACACGTTGTTTTCGAGCACGCCGGGGAACGTCCAGTGCCGGCCGGCATCACGGCTGTAGGCCCAGCCGGCCTGGCGAAAGTCCGACTGGATCGAGTTGAACTGCCGCCAGCCGATCACGATCCGGTTCGGATTCGTGGGGTCGACCGCGATGCTCGGCTCGTTCGCCGCGTCGCCGACGATGTTCATGCCGTTCGGATCGACATTCACCTGGATGCTCTGATAGCGCCCGAGTCGCAGCTCTTCGGGGGTGCACGGCGGCGCCGTTATGCGGTGCGTCGGCCAGACGGGCGGAAAGCGGGGTGCTTCCTCCTGCGCCGGCGGAGAATCCGACCGAAGCTGGTCGTCGCGCGGGTCCGCGAAACCGGTTCCGACGGCGAAATAGGCGGACGCCAGCGAGCAGCAGGCGGCAACAAGCGCTCTTGATTTCGAGGGGTAGCACATGAGGGCACTCCCGATATTCATCGGCTGGGACACACCCGCAGCATAGCAAGACGGACCGTGTGGAAGCAAGCAAAAACAAAACCGGCACCTCGCCGCGTAATGCGAGGTGCCGGTCGTTGTTTATCGCGATGTGGCCGTCTTTACGACGGCGTTTATCGTCACCCGGGTGAGCGGTGTTGCCCGCTCACCCGAATGCCGCAATCATCGATTTAGTTCGTCTGAGCCTTCGCTCCGGTGACGTTGACCGGGGAGGCCTTCTTGGTGATCGGCGAAATCGCCGGGGCACCGTGCGTCGGGGCTTGCGGGCCGGGCGTGCCTGGGACCACGTTGTACGTGGCCGAGAAGTCTATGCCCGCGCCGACCGCGTTGACGACGTAGGCCGGGATCCAGATGTCGCGCGGCCCGGTGACGCCGTTCCAGTACATGTCGATGCCGTAGCCACCGCCAAACGAGCAGCTATTCCAAGCGTAGCCGGTCGTGATCACGTAGTTCGGGCAGTCATCGCACATGTTGTAGTACACGATGCCAACCGTGCCGATGGCTTCCGACGTACCGCAGTAAGTCACGGTCACGTTGTTGAGCGCGTTCGGCAGGG
The DNA here is from genome assembly GCA_020058145.1 of Phycisphaerae bacterium. GTDB lineage: Bacteria > Planctomycetota > Phycisphaerae > UBA1845 > Fen-1342 > JAGVEP01. Next base: position 3,817 of record JAGVEP010000407.1, read on the forward strand.
TGACCTTGTACCAGACGGCATTCCAGTTGAGGACGCCGGGGCAGTCAAGCGTCGCGAGGATGCAGGTGCCGTTCACGGTGACCGGGTATGGCCCGACGATGGCTTCCGCATTCGCGCACAGGTCGTTCGGCGGCGTAACCGGGCACGAGAACGAGGCGCAGGACTGACCCTGGTACCACGAGCCGCCCAGGTTACCGCATTCCGGAGCCGTCATATCGCCGACGCAAACGAGCGCCACGCAGCAGGCACCGATCGGCGGCGGGGCAGCGGTGACGTCCAGAACGTACGAACCGCACGCGGTGCTGTAGCCGGACACGATGATGTAGTAATCCACACCGGCGCTCGCGTCCCACGAGACCTGCGACTGGAGGCCGCAGTAGTCGTCGTTGCAAACGATGTCGCCGCCACAGCACGTGGTCTGGACGTGGAGCACGGTGTCAAAGGTGGACCCGTTGCACGTGGTGGCGGTCGCGACACCGGATACGGACGGGGTCCACTTGTAGACCACGTCCGGAGCGTTGTTCGCACCGCAGCTCGCCGGGCAATCCAGCACATAACCGCAGGTGTTGTCCGCATCGGTGTACGGCACAGCGGCGATGATCCGCGGATCACTGCAGTTCTCGCCCGGAGGCGCCTCCGGACAGGTGATGTTCACACACAGGGTGTTGTCGCCCTGATATTCGCCACCGAACGCCTGGCACGCGTCCGCAGTGTAACCGTCATAGCAGATGCCGCCACGGCAGCAGGCGCCGCTGGCAACGGGCGTGCACGCGAGGTTGACCCAGTACTGCGGGTCGCCTTCGGTGCAGGCAAAGGTCGTGGTGAACTGCGGGCCGACCCAGATGTAGTACGTGTCCAGAGGCAGGCCCGCGGTTACGATCGTCGCGAGCAGGCACGCGGGCGCCGTGGCGACGGAGTAGGTGTAGCCGACGCAGTCGTTGCCGGTGTCCTGCATGAAGAGCAACTGGAGGTCAAACTCAGCCGCCGCGGTAACCGTGAATTGGTTGGCGCCGGTTAGGCCGCTGACGATGAACCAGTCCGTATCGCGGGTATAGCCGTCGAAGTACGCCGTGCCGCAAATTGTTTCGCCGCAGGCGATGTAACCCCACACGAACGGGGAGCTATTGCAGCCGCCGTTGGTGTCGGTGTTGCAGAGCTCGCCTTCCGGGGTGCTGTTCGGCGGGCACTCCGCGCACGGTCCGAGCTCAGTGATGGTCATGTGGTAGTTGCCGCACTGCCCGCCGTAGCCGTCCACGATGATGTAGTACGTGGTGCCGCCGTTCAGTTGGACGTTGGGGAGCCGCGAGACATAGCTCGCGTACTGCGGCGAGCTGCACATGTCGTCGTTGCAGGCGATCAGCGTGCCGGGGCAGCCGCCCTCATAGACGTACAGCTTCGTGTCATAGTCGCTGCCGTCAATGCACAGATTGATGTCCACCCTGATGTCGGCGGACGGCGTGAACGAGTAGGCCACGTCGGGCGAGGTCGAGCCGCCGTACGGGCAGACCTCGTCATAGTCGTCGCTGTACGAGCACGTTTCGCCAAACACGTCATAGGGGATCGTGTCGACGATGAACGGATCGGCGCAGGTCTCGCCCTGCGGAGCCGGCGTGCACGTGACCTCGGAGCACAGGGTGTTGTCGCCCATGTACTCACCGTTGATCGCGAGGCACGCGGCTGGCGTGTACGCCTCGCGGCAGATGCCGGACTTGCAGCAGGCGCCGCTGGCGACCGGCTCACAAGCGAGGTGTACCGTGTACTGCGTCTCGCCTTCGGTGCAGCCAAAGGTCGTCGTGAACTGCGGGCCGACCCAGATGTAGAAGGTGTCGAGAGGCAGGCCGTCGGTCGTGATCGTGGCGACATTGCACGGGGCCGCCGTGACGACGACGTAAGTGTAGCCGACGCAGTCGTTGCCGGTGTCCTGCATGAAGAGCAACTGGAGATCAAACTCGGCGTTCGCGGTAACCGTGAATTCGTTGGCTCCGGTCAGGCCGGTGACAATGAACCAGTCGGTGTCGCGGGTATAGCCGTCGAAGTACGCCGTGCCGCAAACCGTCTCGCCGCAGGCGATGTAACCCCACACGAACGGGGAGCTGTTGCAGCCGCCGTTGGTGTCGGTGTTGCAGGGCTCGCCTTCCGGGGTGCCGCTCGGCGGGCACGGAACGATGCACGGGCAGGCGCTGCAGGGCGTGCCGCCGCCGAGATACAGGCCGTGAATCTGTTCCTGGGTGCTGAGCAGGTCGACGAACGAGTTAATATCGTCGAAGTTGACCAGGCCGTCGTGGTTGGTGTCACAATTGCCGCGTGGGCAGTCTTCGAACTGACTGCCACCCAGGACCCACACGAAGGCATTGATATCGTCGAAGTTGATAGAGCCGTCGCAATTGGCGTCGCCCAGCAGGCTGCCGCACATGATCGCGGTGACCTGGGTGCAGTAGCCGTTGTCATAGCAGCAGGCTCCGGGGAGTTCGCCGCACGGGGGCTCAAGGTTGGCACACAGGGTGTTCGCGGCGAAGCGGCCGCCGGCCTGCATGCACGCCACCATGTCGAAGTTGTCCTGGCAGTCGCCGGCTGCGTCGATGCAGCAGGCGCCGTAGATCGGGACGTACTCGCCCGTCAGGCAGAACGCCAGGTTGTCGAGCAGCGCGCCGGAGCCCTCCTGATAGGCATTGAGGGCGCCGTCATACGAGTCGAACCAGAGGAACGCGCAATCCCCGGTGTTCGTGAGGCTCTGAATCGAAACCCAGCCCGCGGCCTGCGTGCATGGCGGCAGCAAGGCGGGTACGGAGAAGTAGTACAGGTTGAAGCCCAAGACGTTGTCGACGACCACGAAGCTCGGCGTCACAGTGTAGGGGCCAGACACTACGGTCGTCGGCGGGGCGGCGCCCGGCGCGTAGAACGTCACTTCAAACGGCACGCCCGTCGGATCGCAGGCCGACCAACCGGCCGCGTAGCGGAGGCTCAAGCCCCAGAAGTGGATGTCACCGATGTTGCCACTCACGCCACTGAACGTGTCGTAGCACTTGTACGTGAAGGCGGTCGTTACCGCACTCGTAAAGGCCGACCAGTCCGGATCCGCGCTGGTCTTGGACGCCTGCCCATACAGGCTGCCCTCGGGGCACGGCCAACTCCGGCTCTGAGCCATACGGTGCGTGCCCACGTTCGCGCTGCGCAGGCTCTGCGAGCCCGTCGCCAAAGCAGCGCTCGTGATGAGCAGAATGCTCATACAACACAACAACTTCTTACAATACATGTCCCTTACCTCCAATAAAAAGCGTCACAGAGCACACCTCTGAATACTGAGCGGACCCGGCCCGACACGAAACATTCGCGCGGCAACCAACCGGGACAGCCAAACTGCAACTTCGGACGCAAATGAGACAGTTCTCCGCTCAAACGATCGATCACAACGACGCCACCAGCCGCGACAACACGCCGTCGCGCTGACCGCAGCCGCCGCTGTGTGAGTAAGAATAGGCCTCCCCGCCCCCAATGGCCCGGTCGGCGCGTGCCTGGCCGCGGCCACGTCGTCAAACGCTCGAAATCGGCGTCGCCCTGGATAAACCAAACTCGCCTCTGCTCCCACAGGCACCAAAGACCACCAGCCCCAGGTGCAGGCTGACCACATAAACGCTCCATCACCCGGCGATGTGAGCCCTCATGGGTGACGCGTCGGAACAACGCCGCTCCACCCAGTTTTTATGCGCCGACATGCGTCAAGTCAACGCGCGGGGCGGAAATCGCCCATTTGTGGTTCGGTCAGGGCCGTCGGTCGCATGAGAAACGCGGCCTGGCGCGGTCTCCGGACCGGTCGGCGGCTCGCTTCAGGCTGATAACTAGCAAGTGAGTGAAAATCCCCAAAGGCGGCAGCTACGTCGTCAGAGCCCTCCTCGGTGGCAGCCTGGGAGGTTGCGGTCGTCCGCGGTGGGCTGACCACAGAGGCCCGCCCGTTCCGTCACGCACGCGGTCGCGGGGTGTAGTCCAAAACTGTGGCGGAAAGCTCGCCGTCCGAGCCTCAGGCGCGAGCCTGGGGTCCGCGCAGCGCGCTCCGCGGACAACCCCACGCTGGCGCGTGGGGCTCGGACAAGAGGCTCGCCGCGCGGGGCGGTTGCCGCAGTTTTGGACTACACCACGGTTGCGCGGGCTCGTCGCGGTACCTTGTGTGGGACAGCGCAGGCCGTATGATGTACGGTTCTCCGGGCCCGGAGGCCCGACGTGACAGACGGCATCGAACTCGGAATGCGCCACTCATGAAATTTACGAAGTACATACGTCAGAATAGCCGCGTCCTGCTGATGATCTTCATGGCCCTGCTGCTGGTCGCATTCCTGGTCCCGCAGTCGATCCAGGGCGTCAGCGGGCGCGAGGGTCAACTCAAGATCAAGCTCGGGCAGGCTTTCGGCCGCGAGTTGACCACGAACGACCTCCAGGAGGCCACCACCGACCGGCAGGTCCTCACCCGCGCCAACTTGCGCTCGAGCAGCGACGACCTGGATTTCTATCTGCTGCTTCAAGAAGCCAAGGGCGTCGGCGTGCGCGTGGGACGGGACGAGGTCAAAGCCCAGTTCGGGCGTTCCGAGGGCGGGGACCAGATGCTGCAGGAGTTGCAGCGCACCAGCCACCTGAGCCATGACCAACTTTATGACGTGTTCGGCCGCCAGCTCGCTGTCAACCGGCTCGCCATCCTCCAGTCCGCCGGGCTGGTCGATAGCCTGCCGCGGCAAGAGGCGGCGTATCGCGACCGCGCCCAACAGGGTGTCGCCGAGTTAACGGTCCTCGACGATAAGGGCTTCCTGCACGCGGTGCCGGAACCGACGCCGGAGGAGTTGCAGGCCTTTTTTGAGGAGTGCAAGGGCCGCAAGACCGCGCACACGGAGGACCAACTCCAGTTCGGCTATCTGCTGTCCGACCGGGTCCGGCTCGAGTATCTGACCGTCGATCCGGCCAAGATCAAGAGCAAGGTTACGGTGCAGGCCGGCCAGGTGAAGCGCTATTTCGAGGAAAACGCGCAGAAATACACCAAGCCGGACCCGACGGCCTCGCAACCGGCCCCCGGTAGCCCCCCGCCGCAGGTCCCGATGACGTTTGAGGAGGCCAAGGACCGCGTGCGCGAGGATTGCCGCGAGACCCGCGCGTTCGAGTTGGCCCAGAGTCTGGTCAACGAGATGTACACCGAAGCGCACCGGCCGTGGAGTGGGGCGTCACGTGACAGCGCTGGTTTCACCGCGCCGCCCGCGGGCGAAGCGGCCTCGTTCGAACAGTTGAAGCAGAAGTTCTCCGCCAAATTCGAGGTGGAATATGGCCGGACCGAGCTGGTCAGCGCCGACCAACTCGGCGCCCTGCCCGGCCTCAGTTCGGCCAGCCTGAACCTGGGCCGCGAGTCCATGCGCCTGTTCGAGTTGGCCTACCGGGTGAAGGGCATTCTGGCCCAGGATCCCAACGACGGTAAACCGGTGTTGAATCCCATGGAGCCGGCGCCGGTCCTGATGTCCACGAAGTTCGATCGCCAGTTGCGCAAGGCACTCCCCGTGCAGGCGTTCCTCGTCCGCGTGGTCGAGGTGGCCCCGAGCGCCCCACCCGCGTCGGTCGACGAAATCCGGGACAAGGTGGTTGCGGATTGGAAGCTGCTGCGGGCCCACGAACTGGCCGGGCAGTCCGCCGAGAAACTGGCCGCGCAGGCCCGCCAGGTCGGCCTGAAGGCCGCGGTGGAGCAGGCCACCGAACTCAAAGATCTGCTGGCGGCCGCCGAGCAGGCCGCCTC
>JAGVEP010000031.1 GCA_020058145.1 Phycisphaerae bacterium
CCGGACAACGTCGCCGCCGTGAAAGACAGCTTTCGCACCCTGCCCAGCGGCGGCGTGCGCGAAGTGGAGGACGCGGCGGCCGCCATTTTGCAGTTCTCCGGGAGCGGCAGTGCTGTCGTCCGCGCGGCCTGGGACCTGCCACCCGCGGAACAGGTTCTGCGTCACCACGGAGCGCGGTTCAGTGTTACGCTTACCAACGAAGAGGTGGCGCTCGTCGATGCGCAGGGCGCCGTGGCCGACCGTCGCCCGCTGCCCGGCGATTTTCTGGCCAGCGAGCTGCTGCGCTTCGCGGAGGTGGTACGTGGACAGGCCCGCGACCGGGCGGCGGCCCCGCTCGACCGGCACCTGGCCGTCAGCGCCCTGCTCGAAGCGCTTTACCTGTCGGCCCGTACCGGTGCTTCCGAGTCCCCGGCCAAGTTCTACCGGGTGCAGGGTTGGCCCGAGCCGCAGACATGAGCGCGGCAGAAGCGACGCAGCGACGAAGCGACGCAGCGACGAAGGGGAATCGGTCGCTGGCGCTCGCGGCTCTGCTGGGCATCAGCCTCCTCGCAACCACCGGCTGCCTGGCGCCGTCCGGACCGCGCGGCGTCACCGCCTGGCTCGTCGGAGGCGACGAAGAACTGACCTTCGACACACCCCCCAGCCTGGAAAACGAGCTCTATTCGGCCGCACGCCGCGAGCTGCACCTGCAAGCAGCGCTCAACGAGACCATCGCCGTTCAGCTCGCCCTGCGCAGCACCGACCCGCCCGCCGGTCCGTTCGACGTGTACGTCACGGAACTCGTGGGTGACCGCGACCGGCTGCCGCCCGACGCCGTCGCGCTCGCGCGCGTCCACTACACGCGTGTCGAGCACTTTCGCAGTTGGTATCCCGCCCAGACGGACCGGCCGGCCACGCCCCGCTTGTTCCCGGATATTCTCGTCCCCTGGGATGCGTCGCGCGGCGGCGGGCCGCTGCTGCTGTCCGAACCGCGGAACGAAATCGTCTGGGTGGAAATCCGCGTGCCGGCCACGATCAGCCCCGGCGAATATCGCGGTCGCCTGGAGGTCCGCGGCGTTGGCAGGCCCGTGCCCATCCTGACGTGCAGCGTGCAACTGGACGTGCTCCCGGTCGCACTGCCCGGACGCCGCAGCTTACCGGTGGTCTGTCGCGTCGATCCGCGTGACCTGCTGACGACGAATTTCCGTTGGGCACGCGCGTCAGCCGAGGAGACCCGCGTCCTGCCGGAAGTTCCCAGCCACCTGGCCGCGGTGGGGCTGGTCCGACAGACCGTGCAGCTATTTGAAGCCCACCGGACCAATCCGATTCTGTGGGCCTGCTTTCCGAAGTTCCGTCCCCTCACCAATCCACAAGCGGGCGCGGCTTCGCCCGAGCCACAAATTGACGTCCAGTGGGACGACTACGATCGACTCGTCGGCCCCTGGCTCGATGGCACGGGCTTTCCCGACCGCGTGCGGCTCGAATACTGGCCTCTGCCCGTCTCCAGCGACTACCCCAGCGCGGCGCGCAACGGGGGCTTGGATTCGCCCGCTTACGCGCGGCTGCTGGCGGCGTATCTGCGGGAATGTCAGCAGCATTTCGCCGCGCGCGGCTGGGGCGACCGCGCCTTTGTGCGTCTGGCGCCGCCTCAGCCGCTGACCCAAGGCACCGTGGATCTGGTGCGCCGGCTCGGAGCTATCCAAAGCGCGGGGGGGGTGACGGTCCCGACGCTCGTACACTTGCCGGCAGGTTCGCTGCGCGGCTTGGGCTGGCACGCGGCGCCCACGATTGACCCGCCGGACGTAGACATCTGGGCTCCGCCGGCGATGTGGTTCGAGCCGTCCGCCATGGCCGACGAGCGTCAGCATGGCCGCCAAACGTGGTTCATGCCCGATCGCCCGCCCTTTGGCGGCTCCCTCGCGGTCGAAGCGGGCGCCAGCGATACGCGCATCCTGCCTTGGTTGGCCTATCGCTATGCGGCGGGCGGCATTTGGATCGAAAACGCGGCCGATCTGACGCCCGCCACTCCAGACAGCGTGGCGGAGCAGCCGGGGTGGACGCCGGGGCTGGTTTACTCTGGTGAGCCGTATGGCCTGCGCGACCGGCCGCTGCCGTCCCTGCGTCTGAAACGCCTGCAACGCGGCCTCCAGGACTACGAGCTGCTGCGGCTGTTGGAGGACAACGGCAAAAAGCTGCTCGCACAGAATCTCGCCGCGCAGGTCGTCCGCTGGGCGTTTACCGACGCGTGCGCGGACAGCCTGCTGAGCACCAAAGATTGCGGCTGGCCGCGCGATCCCGGCATTCTGCGACTGGCCCGCACGCTGATGCTGCAAGAGCTCGCGGGCGAGTTCGAACCCAACCCCGGCGCGCGGCAGCAGCAGATTGAGAACCTGTCCCAATGGGGGCTGCTGATGACCCAGGCGCGGCACGTCGTCGCCGAGGTGGATGGCGTGCGGCTGGCGGTTGTGGAGCAGGGGTTGCGTGCCCGCGTGACGGGCAGCGTGCTGAACGCCACCAACCGCAGCTTGCGCGGCCGTTGGACGCTGCCCGCGCCCCCGCCGGACTGGCGCCCGGCCGGCGAGATCGTCAGTAATCTGGAACCGGGCACACGCCGACCACTGGGATTGGAACTGCAACTCGGCGGGCTGGCGTACAACGTGGACGGCGCGTATCCGTTTGAGCTGGCATTCGATACCGACGCATGGGGCACGTTTCGCGTGCCGGCCCGGCTGGCCGTCGCCGTCTGTCCGCCGCTGTCGAGTTCCCCGCTGCTCGACGGCCGCCTGACCGATTGGCCGCTGGCCTCGAACAACGCCGCGGGGGACTTTCGTCTGTGTCGGCGGCAATCCACCGACGGTGCGGCCGGTCTCCAGAAGCCGGCGCTGCCAACGCAGACTTTTTTCGGAATGGACGAGGAGCAGCTTTACGTTGCCATCCGCTGCACACTCCGGCCAGGCGAGCCGGCTATCTGGCAGGCCGACAATACGATCCCCATCGATGGGGCCCAGCCTTGGGGTCAGGATGTAGTCGAGGTGCTGATCGATCCGCGCGCCGCGCCGGCGAGCACCAGCAGCGACCTATACTGCCTGCAGATCAAGCCGAGCGGGCTGCTCGTGGCCCGCCGTGGCTGCCGTACCGAGCCGCCCATCGGCGACTCGCGAGTTTGGTCTTGCGGCGCGCGTGTCGCCGTGTCCGTGCAACCCGATGTCTGGGTGGTGGAGTTGGCGATCCCGCTGGGGGCATTTGACGCCGACGCGCGCCGCAACCGTGTGTGGGGCTTGAACGTCACGCGGCTCGATGCGCGGCGCGGCGAGTACTCATCCTGGTCAGGGGCCCGCGGGCACTGCTACAGTCCGCAATCGCTGGGCAACCTGATCATGTTGTGGCCGTAGGGCCGAAATCGGTCGCCTGCCGGGCGTGGTGCTTTTCTCAGCGCGTCGGGCCCGTTAGACTCCCCGGTCCGCAGGCGGGCGGCGCGGCCCGCCGGCGAGGAAACGAAGCTCTATGTTCTTGCCATCGCAGAGGGACACACCGGAGACTTATCGCCTGGTCATCCGGTACCCGGCTGGCCATACGATTTGTGCGCCGGAGTTCCGCGGTCGCAAACAGGCCATCGCGCGCGTCGCCCAGGCCGCCCGCAAAGCGAACCACGCGGGCCGCGCCCTCGGCATCGTGCTCGAACGCACCCAGCCGGCGGGCAACGGCGATAACTCAGGCGCGCGCACAGCGGGCACGCAGATTTGGACCCCGGTCGAGCGCTGGGGCCCGGACGTCATACGCCGCATTCTCGAGCAAGGTGGCGGCGACCCGCCGGACCGAGTGGCGGTGAAACCCGAGGTTGCGGCGAAGACCAGCGCATGCGAACAAGGAACTCCGGCCCCCGGCGCGCGCCCGCCGAAAGCCCGCGCCGGCCATCGCTGGCAGGTCGCCTTGGTGGTGGGCTTGACGCTTCTCACCTGGTCCATTGTCACGCTGTTGTTGACGGGGGGCGGGGTGCTGAGTCCGGGGCCGCGCGCGGCGGACGCGGTGGCAACCACTTTGCCGCTGGCAGCCCCCGCTTCACGGGCGAACGCGAAGACGTTGCCGGTGCCGGCCGTTCCGAGCGGGCTGGGTACACCTGCGGAGAGCCAGCCGCGCGGTACCGCTGGCGGCGACGTGCGCCGCTGGTGAGTGGAATGCACGCTCCGAACGACGTCCCATAATTGTGGTAAAAAAGCGAGCGGGCGCGTTGGGCCTGTTTTCGGGCCGATCGAATAAACTGGCGGACACGCTCGTCAGCGCTGTGGAACCGATGCAGGAGAACGTTGTGAGCAAACTACTGCTGACCGTCGTGACCGGAACTCTGCTGAGCATGGCCTTGACCGGGTGTGATCTGGAGATTCTGCCCATGCCGGCCGGCGTGCTGCGCACGTATGAGTGCGTCGAGTGCTACGACACCGTCGTGGAGGAATGGTATGTCGAGGAGCCCGTGGTCGTCTTCGACGAGCCGGCTTACGTCGTCGATACATACTACGTCGACGAACCGGTATACGTGGAAGAGACCTACACCGAGGAAGTTTGGGTCGATGAGCCGGTGTATGAGGAATACTACGTGGAAGAGGAGTATTCCGAAGAAGGGTACGTGGAAAGCGATTATGTCGCGGGCTATTGAGCGAATCAGGCCGCCAACTTCATCGTCGGTGGCCTCACTTCACGCCGTACATCAAGCGCTTGAGTAACGGGGTCAGCGCGAATAACAAGACGGCGGCGCCGCCGGCCGTGCCGGCAATGCCGAGAAACACCGGCGCGAAATCGTACTTCTGTGTGAGTTGTCCCACGGCCCCGCCGGTGATCACGTTGGCGAGTGCGGAAGACAAGAACCACGTGCCCATGAAGACCCCGACGAGCCGTGCTGGCGCGAGCTTGGTGATCATCGAAAGACCCACGGGCGAGAGACATAGCTCGCCGGTGGTGAACAAGAAATAGGTTAGGAACAGCCAAAACATGCTGCTCTTGCCCGTTGCACCCGCACGGGCCGCGGCGACCCACAGCACCAGAAAACCAAGTCCAAGCTGCAGCAGTCCCAGCGAGAACTTGAAGGGGGACGACGGCTCGAGGCCGCGCCGATCCAGCCAGACCCACAGAGTGGAGAACGAGATCCCCATCAGCACGATCAAGGTTGGGTTGATCACGTTGTTGACAAACGTGGCCTGAATCTCCCAACCGAAAATCATGCGGTCCATCCGCGCCTCAACGAAGCGCTGAATGGTGCTTCCGGCGAGCTCGAAAAAGCCCCAGAACATCATGGAGAAGATGCACAACACGATGATCACGATCATCCGGCCTGATTCCTCGCGGGGAGCGCGTAGAGCCTCATAAAGGAGGTAGATCAAGACCGGGATGCCAACCCCGGCTGATAGATATTGAACCAGGTGGGGCTTCGATATCAGGTACGCCGCAACCGGAACGAACACCAGCACGCCGATGATGATCGGAACGACATTGGGCACCCCGAAGCGTCCGGGGCCCAGCAGAGTCGCGCCGGTGGGGGGCAGGCCGCGGCCCGCAATCCACTTCTTGCCCCACGTGAAGATGACGAGCGAGGCGATCATGCCCGTACCGGCCAGGAAGTAACCGATATACCAACCCCACTTCTCGCCCGCCCCGCTCGCAAAGGCGGAGAGTGCGGCCCCGATGTTGATCCCAACGTAGAAGATCGTGAACGCGCTGTCGCGCCGCTGGTCACCCTGGGGATAAAGGGTGCCCACAATGGTCGATATGTTGGGCTTGAAGAAGCCGTTTCCGCACGCCAGCAGCGCGAGTCCGACGAAGAACATCGGGTACAGGTAGCTGGCGGTGCTGCCGGAGCGCACGATGAGCGCCTGAGTCATGAGCGTGAACTGCGCCAGCGACATCAGGAACCCGCCGATGTAGATCGCCCGGCGCTGTCCCAGCAGGCGGTCTGCGAGCATGCCACCCACGAAGGTTGCCGCATAGACGAAGCCGAGGTAGGCACCATACGTCTGGTCGGCCTGCCCGCCGGCCGCCGCGCCCCAGCCCGCGAGCACGACCTGGGCCATGTAGAGCGTCAAGATGCCCCGCATGGCGTAGAAGCTGAACCGCTCCCACAACTCCGTGCTGAAGAGCACGAACAGGCCTTTCGGATGCCCGAAAAGCTCACCCGAACGACCCGGATCGGATGGGGTTACAACGCCCGCCCCGGAAGTACCCTGCGGCGACGTGCTGGACACGATGCGCTCTCCCGAAAGAGGGTGCGGACAAAGAAGCTGACGCTCGGGCGGGTAAGATAGCCGAAAGCGCGCTCGGTAACGAGAGGGGGGTGGCGGCGGGACCTGCGAGAATTATGAGCGCTTCTCGCCAGCGGTGCGGCGCGCGGCGCGGGATTATCCGAGGGCCGTCCGCACCGCGGTCGAGCCTCAGCGTAAGCCCCCGCCAGCGTCCGAAACGGCACCGCCCGAGTCGGACCAACCAGCGCGTCCCATAGCCCGCAGCGCAGACCGCACCCGGAGTGGCGCAAGGCGCATCTTCCAGGACGCCTGCCGCGCGCCGTCGAAAGGCACACCCGGTGCCGGTTTCTCGCGGTCGGCGTGTCGGACCGTCCTTCCCGAAGCGCGAACGTCCGCTCCCAGCGCGGTCTGCCGGGCAATCAAGTCCACCGCCGCCACGGACGAATACAGCCTCGGTCGGCAGTCTGACCAGGAGGACTCATGGCCGTCTCAACGTTGATGCGCCGCCAAGGCCAACGCGACCTGCTCACCCAACTGTCCGCTAAGCGGCGACAGGTAACCGTCGGCCTGCTGACAGATGGCCCGCATGGAACCGTCCGCACGCGCTTCCTCGCACTCGCCCGCGACGGGGTGTTGCTCGATTGGCCGCACGCCGGGCTCGGGAACATCCCGGAAAGCAGCGCCACGGTCGCGGTTCACTTTGAGCACCTAGGCGAACGGCTGGGGTTCCGTGTCCCCGCGCTGGGTCGCACGACCTGGCACGCCACGGGGCGCGGCCGCGTCCCGGCGTGGAAGCTGGCGCTGCCCGTGCGCATCGAGCCGGTGCAACAGCGCCGGCATTTCCGCGTAAGCCTCGTCCACCGGACCCCGCTCGTGGCGCAGTGCATCAGCGTGGACGATCCGACGCGGGGCTTCGCCATTCGCCTGCGGAATCTCTCCAGCGGCGGCCTGTGCGCTACCGCTGATCGGGCCCACGCCACCCAACTACGGGCCGGGGCCACCTTTTGGACGCGGTTCGCATTGCCGGACGAGCCCGCACCCGTCGAACTCGTCGTGCGCGTGGCTCACACGCATGAGAACCTGGCTGACAACACGCTGGTTTTCGGCGGCATGTTCTGCGCCGGCGACGATCCGCGTTACCACCGCGTGCAAATGGTCCGCATCGAGCGTTTTCTCACCCGCCCGAGCATTCCACAGCCGACCGCAACGCCGTCGGCCCCCGGGAAAGGAAATTAGCCCATGCTAGTGACCCTCGACTTGACCACCCGCCAAGCCGCCCGCGTTCTGGCGCAAGCTGTCCGCCTGCGGGCCACGGTAGAGCTTGAGCCGCGGCCCGAGACGCACAACGCGCTCTTGTGGGGTCATCTGGTAGGCCGCCAGGAAAACGTGCTCCTGGTCGACCTGCACGACACCGGGCACCAGATTTCGCTCGCCGGCCTTACCGGCGCCATGTGTGACGTGCGGACGATTCTTTCCGGGCAGCTCTGCCTGTTTTCCACGCACATCCTGGACGCCGCCGACCAGGGCATCCCGCAACGCGTCGTGGTGGCGGTTCCTGACACCATCCAGGTGGCTAACCGTCGCCGCTTCGCCCGCAAACAACCCCACGAGTCGATTCCCGTTCGCCTGTTGGTACCCGGTGGTCATCCGCCGCTCGTCGCCACGCTGGTCAACATCGGCGCGAGCGGACTCGCCTGCCGCGCCGTTGGCCACACCCTCGACGACCTGCTGTTTATCGGCGACGAGCTGCAGGTGGAGTTCGTGCTCCCTTGGGCGGCGGACATCTACACGCTGCCCGCCATCGTGTGCAGCAAGAGCCGCGACGGCGACGAGGGCCTGATGACCATCGGGTTCGAGTTCATCAGCCGCGACGACGAACAGACCCTGACCAGACTGCGGGCCGCGATCGGCCTCGAGACGGCCCGCCTGACCGAGATGGACGGTGAGCTATGAGACCGCAACGCGTACTCACGCCCCACAACACCACCGATTTGTTCGACCGGGCTGTCGAGGAGCGGGCCCTGGCGGTGCTCACGCTCCACGACGGGCAGGCGTGGCAGACGTTCAAAGCACGCTTCCTCGAACGCGACCCGCGCGAACGGTTTATCGTCCTCGACTACGTCGCGCTGGACAACACGTCGCTCCCGCCGCTCACGCCCGGCGAGTGCGTCGGGATCAGCTTCCGCCAAAAGAGCCGCAAGTTCCTGTTCAGCACGGTGGTCGAGGCCAAGGGTCATTTCGTGCTCGACAACCAGACCACCGTGGCCGCCATCCGCTATCGCTGGCCAGCGGGCCTGAGCGAGCTCCAACGCCGTGCCTATTACCGCACGCCCGTGCCCGAGGACATGACGCTGGTGGCCAGTGTCTGGGCCGGCGGGGTCGCCGCGCGGACCAACGCCCAGCGCGACACGCTCCAGGTCCTCACCGGCAATGTGGCGGACCTCTCCTGCGGCGGTGCGCTGATCCAGCTTCATCAGCCGCAACCGCCGGACTGGCCGGAGGGCCAGACGCTCGGCATTGAGGCGCAGCTTCCCGACGGCCGTGCGCCGATTGTCGTGGACGCGCGC
>JAGVEP010000298.1 GCA_020058145.1 Phycisphaerae bacterium
CGTACTGCGTGGGCCGCGCAGGGACACACCCCGTCCCTTTCGGAAGGAGCTTTGGCATGGACGTCAACGCCCCGCGTGGCCTACTGCGCTTTTTCGGCAGCATGGAAGCCCCGCGCCAAGCTCAGGGCCGCCGGCTGGAACGACGTCGCGCTCTTCGGCGGCGCCCACCAGAAGTGGTTCGCCACCTTTCTGCGTCTGCCGCACGGCATGATCGCGCTGGAGACGATGGGGTACTATTCCGACGCAGACGGCAGCCAGCACTATCCCTGGCCATTCAGCCTGCTCTATCCCTCCCGGGGCGATTTCATCGGCTTCGTTGGGAATCTCGCGTCCCGGCGGCTGGTCCGTCAGGTGGTCGGCACATTTCGGCAAGGCGCGCGATTCCCATCAGAGGGCGCAGCAGTGCCAGCCGTAATTCCAGATGCCGGCCGGTCCGACCACTCGTCCTTCTGGCAAGAGGGGTACGCCGCGCTGATGGTCACAGACACCGCCCCGTTCCGCTACCCCTTTTATCACACACCTCAGGACACGGCGGACAAGCTCGACTTCGACCGCCTGGCCCGGGTTGCTGTTGGTCTGGAGCTGACGCTGCGGGACTTATCAGATTGAACGCCCCATAATATGCCGCCTCAGTGGCATACAAGTGCTAGCTATGGGCTATTTGAATTTTCGATCTTGAAACAGCCCAACTAGTCTGCTAGCATTCGTGTCGTGATCGAACGCGACTTATCACGTCGCCTCCTTGGTGGCACGCCGTCGTCGCGGGTCGCGGCGGCGATTGCGCCTCAGTCGTAGTCACCCAAAACGGACAACTCTGGCGCCGGTACCGGGCTTTGCCAGGCCGCGAGGAGGGCGAGGCACTCTCGATCGTCGAGCTCGCAGCGATAGACACGGCCCGCGCGGCACAAGCGCGCAGACCAGAGTTTGTTGAGCGGGGTGACCAGCAGTGTGCTGTCGCTGCGCGTGAACCGCAGCAGTTGAACAGCCTGTTGGAATGAAGTAAACTTCACGTTTAGGTGAGACAGGTCTACGCCAGTGGATTACGGCGAGCGGTGCGTGGTGCATCCGCCGCCTACGCGCCACGGTGGGTGATGTCCTGAGCCGCTCGCTAGACAGACCGGACGTTGGACTGTCCGTCAAGATACAGAGGGTGTGCCATGCCGAATATTGCCTGTCCGCAGTGCGGCAGGACGCTACGTGCCCCCGAGGGCAGCGCCGGGAAACGAGGCAAGTGCCCGTATTGTTCGCAGATGATTGTGTTTCGAAGCGCGGGGGCCGAGCACGTTGCTCAACCCGGAGAGAAAGTTTCCAGGGGCGAGGCTGCGACATCCCGATTGGCGCGAGAAACGCCAGGAAAGCCGCAGCACATGCCCGACACGAGCGCCCCGGCCGCAGAAGGGCGCCTACGTCGTGCAGATCCACTCATAACCCCTGCGCCCCCGGGCTCGCCAGGTTCGGCTCGTACCTTGACGAAGACATGTTCGAACTGTGGTGAACTTCCCGGGGCCGCTGCTCGCACGTGCCCAGTCCGCGGTGTTCCTGACAGCGCGCCGCTCCCGGATCACGTCGCCACGGCAAGCGCGACCTGCCTTGCACTCGACCATGGGGAAATACGGCATTCCCGGCGGAGGAAGATCGCGATTGGTAGCTCGGTGGCCGCTGCGTTCCTCCTTCTCTGCACGGCCCTGATCTACCTGCGCGGAGCACCGCGCGCCCACACCCAACCCGAAGCGCGTCGGCAACCCGAAGTGCGCCAGCAGCCAGGTCCCGAAGCCTCATACGCTTTCTGCGCCGGTATAACCATGCCCAGGACTACTTTCGACCGAATCTTCAGAACGTTTGAACCCAAACCCTTTGTGCTGTTCCGATACGATCGCACCAGCAAGGTAGGTTACACGGCCTGCTACCCCTATCAGGTGGAAACCGAATGCGCCGGCCTGACTGGTGAAGTCGACAGGCTACCTGCGGAGAGTTCGGAAGAATTCCGCCAGCGCTGCCTAGCGCTGCGGAAGCGCGCCGAAGACTGGCTGGCGAACATCAAAGGGCAAATGCTGTGGGTGCACTGGCGGGACATCGAGTACCGCCAGCCAGGCGGGTGGGCAGACCTAAGCCACGATACCAATCATGCGTCGCGGCTGCTGGCCGAGTACGACCCTGACACCGAGAGACTGACGATTCGCTTCGCGCGGATCAACGACCCCTACCACACGTACCACATTCTGAACGTCCAAGGCGACGCTGTTGAGCTGAACGTAACGCGTGCAGATATGTCGCCAGACCGTGAACACTTCTGCGGCGTTCTCGCGGTCGCGGGCTTCCGTGTCGTAGATGTGCAAGCACGCCGTGGTGACTTTCAGCATGACTTGGAGTTGGTAGCACTTTACATGCTAGGAACGCACCACGAGGTACTCGGCGAATGGTCGGGGAGCAAATAAGCCTCAGCAGCGCGATCATGGCCAACCACGTCGTTGTGCTCGGCAGCCACAACCTGCCCGAGGCGCGCGTCGGTGCCCGGTCCAGGCGGCTTGCGCCGTTCCTTTGCCGCGCCTGCAGCGGGAAACGCAGCAGCGCACAGCTTATAACCATCTGAGGCCCTCACATGCGGGACAATGGCACCGTGTCCCGTATGTGAAGGCCTCGGACGGAGGAGGTGGGATTCGAACCCACGGAACCTTGCGGTTCACCGGTTTTTCAGGCCGGCCCCTTAAACCACTAGGGAACTCCTGAAGCGAATCCCGCAAGACCCCGCTTCAGGGTTTCCCGGGACTACGTTTTCGCAGGGCTCGCGTCACCAAGCGCTCCCTTCCCCGGGTCTTTCGGGACATGGAGGAGCTTGTCCCGAAGTTCGCCAACCCTCTTGACATAGTCGTCGAGGTTGGCGTCCTTCAGGTCCTGGAGGCCGCGGACGCGGCACACCAAGTTGTACGCAATCCAAAGAGCCAGGGTTTCCGCGTCAGGGAACGAGGCGGGGCGAATATCAGGTTCGTTCTCGGTCATGCTCACACTCCTTCAACTCGCGCTCGTGCGCCGTTGGTGGTGAAACTACGCCAGGCACGGCCTCTCCGCGCGGCCGGTACAGAGCCCGAGGGCTACGGTTAACCGCCGAGACGCTGGTGCGGAGAGCCACCTTCTCCCTACCCTCCCCCTTGGGGGGGGATGGGTAGAGGGACGGCCGGGGGTGGCGTCACTACATGCCCTTCTTGTCCTCGTCCTTTTCCTTAAGCTCGCTGATCACCGCATCCGTGGTGAGTAGCAGACCCGCGACCGAGGCCGCGTTTTCGAGCGCGATGCGCTCCACCTTCAGCGGCACAATTACGCCCATCTTGACCATGTCGCCGTACTCTTCGGTCAGCGCGTTGTAGCCGAAGTTCGCGCTGCTGCCTTCCTGCACCTTCTGGCACACGATCGAGCCATCGAGCCCGGCGTTCTCGGCAATCTGCTTGATCGGGGCCCGCAGCGCCCGGCGGATAATGTCCACGCCGGTCTTCTGGTCGCCCCTGGCCTTCTTGGTCGCGGCGACGAGGGCATCGTCGCAGCGCAGCACCGCCACGCCGCCGCCGGGGAGAATGCCCTCTTCGACCGCCGCCCGACAGGCGTGCAGGGCGTCCTCGACGCGGGCCTTCTTCTCCTTCATCTCGACTTCGGTCGCGGCTCCGACGTTGATCTGAGCCACGCCGCCCGAGAGCTTCGCCAGCCGCTCTTCGAGCTTCTCGCGGTCGTAGTCGCTGGTCGTCGCCTCAATCTCGTTCTTGAGCGCCTCGATGCGGCCCTTGATTTTGGAGTTCTCGCCGCCGCCTTCGATGAGCGTGCAGGTTTCCTTGTCGACCACCACGCGCTTCGCGCGGCCGAGTTCATTGAGCGGCAGCTTTTCGAGGCTGATGCCCAGGTCCTCGAACACCGCCGTCCCGCCCGTCATGATCGCGATGTCTTCCAGCATGGCCTTGCGGCGGTCGCCGAAGCCCGGGGCCTTGACCGCGGCGCACTGGAGAATGCCGCGGAGCTTGTTCAGCACCAGCGTCGCCAGCGCCTCGCCCTCGACATCCTCAGCGATGACGAGCAGCGGCTTGCCGGCTTTCGCGATCTGCTCGAGCAGCGGCAAAAAGTCCTTGACCGACCCGATCTTCTTCTCGTGGACCAGGATGTACGGATTGTCGAGCACGACTTCCATCGACTCGGGCTTGTTGACAAAGTGCGGCGAGACATAGCCCTTGTCGAACTGCATGCCCTCGACGAGATCGACGGTCGTCTCGAGCCCCTTGCCCTCTTCAACGGTGATGACGCCGTCCTTGCCGACCTTCTCCATCGCGTTGGCGATCTGCTCGCCGATCTCGCGATCCTGGTTGGCCGCGCAGGTACCAACCTGGGCAATCTGCTCCTTGCCCTTGACCGGGACGGCTAGCTTCTTCAGCGCCTCGACGACGGCGCTGACGCCTAAGTCGACGCCACGCTTGAGCTCCATCGCGTTCGCGCCGGCGGCGAGGTTCTTCAGACCCTCGTCATAAATCGCCTCGGCGTAGATCGTCGCGGTCGTCGTGCCATCGCCGGCGTCTTTCGACGTCTTGCTGGCCACTTCCTTGACCATCTGGGCGCCCATGTTCTCAGTGGCGTCCTCGAGCTCGATTTCCTTCGCCACCGTCACGCCGTCCTTCGTCACGGTCGGCGCGCCGAACGACTTCTCGAGCACCACGTTCCGCCCACGCGGACCGAGCGTCACCTTGACTGCCTTGGCGAGCTGCTTCACGCCGCGGCGAATGGCCTCGCGGCCTTCCATCTCGTATGCAATTTGTTTGGCTGCCATGTTCAGTTATCTCCGATGCGTTGTTTAGTATTCCTGCAAATCAACTGACCACTCTTCAGGCGTGTAGGTCAGCAGCGTGCTGATGGCCAAGTGTTCGTCTGGCGTGAGGTCGCCACGTGCCAACGCCTGCTCCCAAACGGCGCGGATGAGATTCCGGCGCTGCTCGTAATCCAGGTCGCGGAACCGGGTCGAAACGATGTCGCCGCAGACGTGGCCACCGGGTAGTGTCTCCAGGTGCGCCTCTGTCTCAGGAATTCCTGCCTCGATGAGGCGCTTCAGCTTGGGCTCGAGCGTTTCCATACTTGTCTCCCGCGGGCGACTATGGCCTCACAGGCTTCCCGCACGGCCTTGGCGTTCGCCCGCACAAAATCGCCGCGAATTCGCAGTGCACCGATCCGCTGCTGACGATGCGTCGCTCGTAGCAATCGCTCGAAGGCCGCCCGATCGGCGTATCTCAAGTTGTTGTGCCAAACTGGCGCTAATACCTGCAGCGAGTCCAGAATCCGCGCTTCATCTCGAGCGGACGGCAGCCCCAGCGAACCCGCGCGCCGCAGCAGCTTCCGCAGGTCGTGGCCGATCTCCTGCTCGCCGCCATGCAGCCACAACATGGCTCGCAGCAAGGCTTCCACGGCGCGCCCTCCGAGGTACACTGCGCCAACGAATCGCTCGGCCTCATAGAGACGCTGCGCCTCATCCAGTCGTAGTAAGGCTCCGCGAAAGTAATCGGCGGCGCTGAGACGCATCGTTGGCTGCTAGTCGAGGACGGCCAGAATATCGCTCTCGTCCATGATGATCATCTCGTCCCCTTCGACCTTGACCTCGGTGCCCGCGTAGCTGGTGAACAGCACCTGGTCACCCTTCTTGACCTGCAACGCGTGACGCTTGCCCGTGTCCAGCAGCCGCCCGTCGCCGACGCTCAGCACCGTACCGCGCTTCGGCTTCTCTTTGGCCGTGTCCGGCAGGACGATGCCGCCCGCCGTCGTGTCATCCGCCTTCAGCCGCTGAACCAACACCTTCTCCCCCAACGGACGAATCGAAAGCTTGCTCATCATATCTCCTAGGCTCCGCTCAAAACGCCTGTTGCTGATTCCTGCCTCAACTGGGCAGCGCCACGCACAGACAGGGCAACGTAATTGGCCCTGGAGCAAGGCCTGTGCCACGTCCGCGGCCATCCGCTGGCTGACCGCGGCACGGTGCGCAATATGCAGTCCCAAAGAGAGTTACGTGACGCGCCGCGCCTGACGCACGCGCGCGGCACGCGAATGGCCGAACGCTTCGTGAGCGCTTCCGTGTCAGCGGTGTGTCAATCTGGCAGGCGGGATGGTCGGCGGCGCACGCCCGATGTCTGCCGCCTGGCCGCCACGTTCTCGTCACCGCCGCCGCCTCGTGCTATATTCGCGCCCATGAGCGCAGCCCAGCCGGACGCCACGCCATGGACGGTCGCGCGCCTGCTGACCTGGACGCGGGGCTATTTCCAGCAGCACCACCTCGAATCCCCCCGCCTATGTGCCGAAATCCTGCTCGCCCACGCGCTGGCCTGCGAGCGCATCCGGCTGTACACCCGTTTTGAGGAAACGCCGAGCGACGACGTGCTGACGCGGTTCCGCGGGCTGGTCAAAGAAGCTGCCGCCGGCCGACCGATCGCCTACCTCACGGGCACCAAGGAGTTCTTCTCGCTGCCCTTCGAGGTCACGCCCGACGTGCTGATTCCGCGCCCGGAAACCGAGGTCCTGGTCGAGCGGACGATCGACAGCGTGCGAAAATCCGGGTCCCAGGGCGCCGCCCTCCTTGACCTCGGCACCGGCAGCGGCTGTATCGCGGTCAGCCTCGCCCGTCACCTGCCCCAAGCCCGGCTTTTTGCCAGCGACATCTCGCCGCCGGCCCTCGAAATCGCCCGCCGCAACGCCGCCCGGCATGGCGTCGGCGAGCGGATCGAATTTCGGCTGGGAAACCTGTTCGAGCCCTGGCTGGCACCCGGCGCCGACGGCCAGCCGCCCGCTTTCGACATCGTCGTCTGCAACCCGCCCTACGTTCGCACGAACGATCCCGCACTCGCGCGGAACGTGCGGGATTTTGAGCCGCACCTGGCTCTTTTTGCCGGCCCGGACGGCCTGGAAGTGATTCGCCGGCTCGTGGCCGAAGCCGGCCGCTGGCTGACCCCCGCCGGACAGTTGCTGCTGGAAGTCGCCTACGATCAGGCCGGCGCCGTTCGCGATCTCCTGGCGAGTCGCGACTGGCAGGCGATCACCACCTATCGCGACCCGGCCGGTCACGAGCGCGTCGTCCACGCCCGCCGGTAGCGCGTCCTCCGCGCCCCGCCGGTAGCGGCC
>JAGVEP010000296.1 GCA_020058145.1 Phycisphaerae bacterium
GAACACGAAGCGCCAGCGAGTGCGCTCCGAACACGAAGCGCCAGCGAGTGCGCTCCGAACACGAAGCGCCAGCGAGTGTGTTCAGAACACGAAGCGCCAGCGAGCGCGTCCGCCTGGGTGCGCTCGCTGGCGCGTCGCGTTCTGATGAGCTTCCCTGCAGGGCGGATAGTTGGCTCAACCGCCGCCGAGGAGGGCCACGAAAGCGTTGATGTCGTCGAAGTTGACCGCGCCGTCGCCGTTGCAGTCGCCGCTCAGGATATCGCAGCCCGGGTAGGCCGCGGCGTAGCCCGCCGGGTCGCTGAGGGCCAAGATGAACGGGTTGATATCATCGAAGTTGACGACCCCGTCGCAGTTCAGGTCACCGAGCTCGATCCCCGACCCGAGCCCGTACTGAAGATGATCGACTTCGATGCCGCCGCTGTCGTTCCAAATGTGAATCCGGGAAATGCCGCCCGCAGTATGGACCGCGCCATAAAAACGGTCTTCGGCCGTCGTGCCCCCGTGGCTGCCATCCGCGTGAGAGCCCGTGAGCTGGCCCAAGCTCACGCCATTCGCGTCAAACGGCTCGAAGTGGATGTTGTTACCACCATCGGTCCACACCACGCCCGCATGGCTCGGAAACTGCCCAAGCACGTCAGCGTGAAAAGTGAACGTTATGCCAGTCGACCCGCCCCCGAAAAAGAAGCTCCTCCCGTTCGTACCGCTGCCGTCGATCAGACCGTCGTCGGCATCGACCGAGTCGGTGAGCCCGCCCGGCCCGTAGACCGCGCCGTAATCGAAGGTCACGCCGGCGACGTTGAAGACGCCGTCCTCCATGTCCTCCAAGTGAAAGTAGCCGCCGAAGCTGACGGCCGCAAACGGACTATCGGCAAATTGGAAATACGGTGTGGGACCCAGCAACTGCGCGCTGGCGACCAAGGGCAGCAGGCATGTTGCGGCCAGGGTGACAATGCCGCGGCGTCGAGAATGGAGAGTCTGGTACATGGCGGGCTCCGTTGACAGAAAGATTGACTGCTTGCCATGCGCGCCGACGAACTGCGCCGTCCCCGGCGTCAGTAGCGCGCGTGCGACTCGAACAATTCGACTGTAGATGCGCGCCGCGCTAAGTCAAGTGCGGCTTCGGCGCCCGCACGGATGAGAAACGGGGCAGGGTCTGCTGTGCGGCCCGTTTGCTTAACCGCCACTGAGGAGGGCAACGAAGGCGTCGATGTCGTCAAAATTCACGACGCCGTCGCCGTTGCAGTCGGCGTTGAGCCAGTGACACCCCGGGTGCGCGAGGTTCCAGGCCAGCGGGTCGGCACCGAGCGTGGAGACGAACGGGTTGATGTCGTCGAAGTTGACGGCGCCGTCGCAGTTCAGGTCGCCGGGAAACGCCTTCAGGCCGAGACTGTGGTACTCGCCCGCCGCGACGGCGACGAAGCCGCTGTTGGGCGCCGGGACGTCGCATTGGCCGGAATTGTCCCATCCCCAGGCCACGAGCGAGCCGCCGGCATCGACCTGGCCAGGCGCTTCGCGGTACAGGTATCTTGCCCGTTCCGGAAATGGGCGGCACGCCCATGCCACCCACTGGCGCCTGGCGGGAATACCGCGCGGCCCTCACGGGCCGCAACGTCTGTTTCCCACGACAGCCCCATTGTACACGTCGGGCCACGGCGACCCAACTGCATTCGGCCAGCGCTGGCAACCAATACCGTCGCCAGGTCGAAAACGGGCCGCCTAAAGTGCCATGGACCAGTTATCGCCGGGTGCAGGGTCCGGGCAGAACCCTGTGGTTGTAGCGGCCGTGCGGCACATCGGTCCGGACTCGCGAAGCAACCCCCCTCACCAATCGTGCCCACCTGACGGCCTACGGCCAAAACGCCGCCACCGCTACCAGCACCCAGATCAGCGCCCCCACCACGGTCTTGATGACGGTCCCGGCGAATCGGCCCGCACCGGCACCGACGCCTGACCAGAGCGAGGCGCGCAACGCACGACCGGAATGCAGTTCCAGCCCGAGCGCCCCTAATGCCGCCCCCGCGCATGCGCCCAGTAACGACCCTACGACCGGCAGCGGAATCAACACTGTGCCGACGATTCCGCCCACCAGCGCACCCAGCAGCGCCCCCGCAGCGCCGCGCTGACTGCCCCCGGTGCTCTTCGAACCGATCACACCCGCGAGAAACTCGAGGAGTTCGCCTAGCAGGGCCAACACGCAGATCAAAATCAGGAACGGCGTACCAAACATGGCAGCGCCGGCGTCGTGACGCCACCACGCGACCAGCAAGGTGCCGGCGACCATCAGCCACGTGCCCGGCAACCCAAGCACGACCAGAAACAACCAGACGGCGTTCAGCACAGTCAACAGCGTCGCCGTCAAGTACGTCATGCACGACTCACGCTGGCCTCACACCCAGACGCCAGCTACTCCGCGGGCAGCGTAGCGGATTGGGGCATTGCGAACCATGCCGGCGTGCCGTTCTAGCCCCTGAACAAGCGTGAATCGTCCGCTGTTTGCGCCGCACCGGCGAAGAAACCAGAAATCACGCTTGTTCATGGTCTAGAGGCTCCGGTCCAGCCGGCGATACTGAATAGCCTCTGACAGGTGCACTGCGAGCACCTCATCCTCTCCCGCCAGGTCGGCGATCGTCCGCGCCACGCGCAGCACCTTGTCATGCGCCCGCGCGCTGAGCCCCAGTTCGCTCACGGCCTGCCGCAGCAGCCGCTCGCCTTCGCCGTCGATCGCGGCGTACTTCCGCATCTGCCGGGAACTCATGCGGCCGTTGGTCGTCGTGGCGCCGCAGCCGAAGCGCTCGCGCTGTATCGCCAGGGCGCGCTCCACCTGCCCGCGCAGCGTCGCGCTGTCCGTGCCCGTTTGCACGTCGCGCAGCGCTGAGATCGGCACCGCCGGCACCTCGACGTGAATGTCGATGCGTTCGAGCAGCGGCCCGGAGACACGCGCCAGGTACCGGTCGATCTGCGGCGCCGAGCACTTGCACGGCTTGCGCGGATCGGTGAAGTACCCGCACGGACACGGATTCATCGCCGCCACCAGCATGAAATCCGCCGGAAAATCGACCGCGCTGTGCGACCGGGAGATCGTGACGACGTGGTCTTCGATGACTTGGCGCATCGACTCGAGCACGCTGCGGTTGAACTCGGGGAATTCGTCGAGAAACAGCACGCCATGATGCGCCAGCGACACTTCGCCGGCGTTGGGAATCGTCCCGCCGCCCACCAGCGCCGCCATACTGATGGAATGGTGCGGCTGGCGCACCGGCCGCGTCGCCATCAGGCTCGTATTGCCTCCGAGCTTGCCCGACGCCGAGTAAACCCGGGTCGTCTCCAGCGCCTCCTGGAGCGACAGCCCCGGCAGAATCGTTGGCAGGCGCTTGGCGAGCATCGTCTTGCCCGCGCCCGGCGGACCGATCATCAGCATGTTATGCCGCCCCGCCGCAGCCACCAGAATCGCGCGCTTGACATGCTCCTGCCCGCGCACGTCGCTGAAATCGACCTCGTACTTGGCCGACCGCGCAAAGAGGGCTTCCAGATCGACCGCCGTGGCCTCCAGCGGCAACTCGCCGGCCAGAAAACTCACCGCCTGCGCCAGCGAATCGATGCCATACACCTCCACGCTATCGACGACCGCCGCCTCCTCGGCGTTCTCGCGCGGCACCAGCAGCCCGCGAAAGCCCCGGTCGCGCGCCAAGAGCGCGAGCGACAGTACGCCCTTGACCGCCCGCACCCGCCCATCGAGTGCCAGCTCTCCGGCCATGAGATACTGCTCGACGCTGTCGCTGCGGAGTTGATCGTCGCCCACCAGAATGCCCAGCGCAATGGGCAGGTCGAACGCCGGTCCCTCCTTCTTGATGTCCGCGGGCGCGAGGTTGATCGTCGTGCGGCACTTGGGCAGCGCGTACCCCGAGTTGGCCAGCGCGCTGCGGATGCGGTCGATGCTCTCTTTCACCGCCGAATCGGGCAAGCCCACGATGGTCGGGCCGCTGAAGCCGCGCCCGGTGACGTCGACCTCGACCTCGCACAGCCGAGCCTCGATCCCGGCCAGCGCCATGGCATGAACGCGGGCAAACATGGGCGGGATTGTAATGGTCCCGGGCCGTACCCTGTTAGATGTTCTCTGGTTTCGCAAGGTCGGTTTTCTCGATTTTATTGACACGCTGTCGCGCTCCTGGGTTTGGGTTCAGGTCGGGGTCGCAGCGGGTGCGGC
>JAGVEP010000366.1 GCA_020058145.1 Phycisphaerae bacterium
CCTGTCGGCCGGCGGCGCGGCTCTGCTGACGGACGCCGGCCGCACCCCCGCGGTCGGGCAGCGTGTGCAGCTCGTCGAGATGTACTCGCACGACCAATTCGTCCGCGAGGGGCTGGGGCCGTTACCCCGTTTTGGTCGCGTCCTGCGTCATGATGACAGCCCCGGACCGACTCGGCGGATCGCCGTTCGCTTCGAGGCAGACGACCACGCCCGCCTGGCGCGGCGGCACCATGCCGTTGCCACCGCCACCTGTCCGCGGGCCAAGCTCAGCGCCCTTCCGCCGCCCCCGATTAGTATGGGCCTGTCCGGGCGTGCTGTCCGCTGATCGACACCGGTCGCTACACCACACTCCCCTCGCTGCACGCCCTGCCAGCGCGGTCTAGCACGAATCCCGCCGCCACGCCATGATATGCGAAAAGGGGTCCGCACGCGGCGAGGCTTAAGGCGGCCAACCGGTATGACAGACACACAGGCTAAGATCCGCAACGTCGCGATCATCGCGCACGTGGATCACGGCAAGACCACGCTGGTCGATCAACTCCTGCGCCAAAGCGGGCAGTTCCGCGCCGGCCAACTCAAGGGCGAGCGCATCCTCGACTCCAACGACCTGGAGCGCGAACGCGGCATCACCATCCTCGCCAAGAACATCTCCATCACCTACCACGACATCAAGATCAACCTCATCGACACCCCCGGACACGCCGACTTCGGCGGCGAGGTCGAACGTGTCCTCAAAATGGCCGACGGCTGCCTGCTGCTCGTCGATGCCTTCGAAGGCCCCATGCCGCAGACCACGTTCGTGCTGCGCAAGGCGCTCGAATACAGCCTGCGGCCCATCGTGGTCATCAACAAGATCGACCGGCCCGGCGCGCGGCCCAGGGATGTACACGACGAGGTGCTCGACCTGTTCATCGAGCTCGGCGTCGAGGAGGGCCAACTCGATTTCCCCACCGTGTACTCCTCGGCCACCGAAGGCTACGCCACACTCGATCCGGCGGTCAGAACCGGCGACGTGCGCGTGCTGTTCGAAGCCATCATCTCCTCGGTGCCGCCGCCCAAGGACAATCCGGCGGCGGCGCTGCAGGTGCTCATCTGCGCACTGGACTACAACGACTACGTGGGCCGCATCGGCATCGGCCGCGTCTTCAGCGGTACGCTCCGTTCCGGCCGGACGGTCGCTGTGTTGCACCGCGATGGCACCCGGCGCGACGAACGCGTGCGCGAGCTGCACGTTTTCGACGGGCTCGGACGGCGCGAAGTTGAAGAGGTCACGGCGGGCGATATTTGTGCCGTGGTGGGGCTTGAAACGGTGGACATCGGCAACACCCTCGCCGACCCCGACGACCCGCAGCCGCTGCCCATTATTGCGATCGATGAGCCGACGCTGCACATGACTTTCCGCGTAAACGACTCGCCGTTCGCGGGCCGCGCCGGCAAATTCCTCACCAGCCGCCACATCTGGGACCGGCTGATGCGCGAGAAGCAGCACAACGTGGCCCTGCGCGTCGAGCCCGGTCTAACGCCGGAGGAATTTCACGTGGCCGGTCGCGGGCTGCTGCACCTGTCCGTGCTCATCGAGAACATGCGCCGCGAGGGCTTCGAGCTGGCCGTCGGCAAGCCGAAGGTGATTTACCGCGAGCTCGACGGCAAGAAGACCGAACCGATCGAGCTTTGCGTCGTGGACGTGCCCAACGAGCACGTCGGCCCCGTCATGGAGCACATGGGCAACCGCCGCGGCGTCTGCCGCAAGATGGAGACGCGCACCGAGCGCACGTACCTGGAGTTTCTGGTCCCGTCGCGCGGCCTGATCGGGATGCGGACGCGGCTGCTGAACGCCACCAACGGCACGGTCATCCTGCACCACAATTTCTACGAGTACGAATTCCTGCGCGGGGCGATTGCAGGCCGCGCGCTGGGCGTGCTGATCGCCAGCGAAGGTGGCCAGGTGACGCCCTACGCACTCGACCAGCTCAAGGACCGCGGCGATTTCTTCGTGGCGCCGGGCGATCCGATCTACATCGGCCAGGTGGTCGGGGAGCACTGCCGCGACAGTGATATCCCGGTGAATATTTGTCGCGGCAAGAAGCTGACGAACATCCGGGCCGCGTCGGCCGACAAGACCGTGGTGCTTCGGCCCGCGCGGCGGATGACCCTGGAAATCGCGCTCGAATTCATCGAGGCCGACGAGTTGATCGAAGTCACGCCGGAGGCCTTGCGGCTGCGCAAGCGGTTCCTGAATGAAGTGGATCGCAAACGCGCCAGCCGCATTAAATAGGGACACGCATTAAATAGGGACAGCCATTCGTGCCTGTCCCTAGTTAATTTAGCCCGGATTATTCACGATCCAGCAGCTTCTCTCGCATCCTTGGCCCGTTTCGCCGCGTAAAACAGGGTGAATCGACGCACGGTCCACGGAACGGGAGTAGCACCTCATGGGTGAAGGCCACGGATGGTTGTTTGAGCCCACGTTCAACCGCGCGATCAAACTGCGGCAGGCCGATCCGCGGATCACCTCGGACGCCGGCGCGCTCTTGTTGCGCGAGGTCGATCATCGCCTGGGGCTGACCGCCGACCTGGCCGGGCAGCTTA
>JAGVEP010000009.1 GCA_020058145.1 Phycisphaerae bacterium
ATAGTCAGCGCGAGAACACCCCGACACGCCGTGAAAACACCCGGAACAAAACCGGCGTTAGGGAGTCTCTGACACCCCCTGTCCCCGTCAACAAAATTTCAAGCACGCGACGGGCTTCGAATGGCGTTCAAACCCGACGCTTGGGCCGTTCGACGGCCCTTTGATTCACCATGACTGCGCTCGATGTAAGCCCCGCCAAGCCTGCACCTCCGGCGGCGGCGATGCCGCCCATGAATGGAAACAGTTCCGTAGCTTGCCCGCGGGCGTCTCCCGTTGCCGCGGTGTCCAGCCCGTAGCGGCGAATACACTCGTCGCACCGCCAAGACAGCCACAACGGCCCGAAACGCACGTCGCGCGGGTCGGACTCGGCGTCGTAGACACGGACGTACTCGCAAAAGTCACCCCATAGCGCCGACTCGATGAGCGCCCGGCGATCCGCCCGCGTGGCGTTCCACACTCGCCGATTGAAATCGAGCCGGACAAGAGCATCCGCCAGGTGTTGCTCGAAAGCCGCAGACCGAGCCGCGGCGGCATCAACTAGCACCGGCGCCTCCGGGCGCGGCGCCGCCGACGCTACCGGGCGGCGGATGCCATTCAGCCGCTCACGCAGATCGTCGTCACCGCCTGCCAAAGGCCCCTTGCGGGCCGCACGGCCAGCCAGGTCGAGCCAGTACCCCGCCCGCTCGGGGAACGTCGCTACACAGCCAAGGAAGGCCCGCTTGCGGGCCGTCTCGTCGGCGGTCTTACCGTGTTGGGCCGCGGCCTTGGCCGCGATCGCACGGCGCAGCTCGTCGGGCGTGAACTGCACTCCGCCGCCCGGCTTGGCCTGGCTCGGGAGCAGCGCGTCCGTCCACACACGCAGGATTCGGCTTGTGACCAGCGCAAAGCCACCCACCGCCAAGAAGTACTCTTGCAAGAGCGCGCTCGCGACGACCCAGCACAGCCGCCCATCGCCAGCCAGCGGAACTTCGTGACGCCGCAATAACCGAGCCCGGAAGGTCAGCTTGCGCAGGCCACAAGGGTTCGACTTAGGCGACACCCAGGTGTACGCCACGACGTCGGTCGCTCCGCGGCCACGCTTCCGTGCGTGCCCATGCGCCGGGTTTGCCGATACGAGGTCGGCAGGCCCGCACTGCGGCAACAAGTCGAGTAGTGTTTGCACCGGGTGGTTCACCACGCAGCTCCCGTCGGCCCCGTGGCGATTACGGTCGGGATCGGTACATCCCCACCCACGATGTTTCCGGCAGCATCCTCGATCGTTTCGCCCGTGACCACGCCGCCCTCGGGCGTCTGGACCGGGATCCACGGCGGCTGGTAGTTCGGCTCGACGCTGACGTTGAGCTCGCCGAGCAGCTTGAGGATGTCGGTCGCGTTGTACACGACGTCCGAGATGGTCCCGTCGGCGATCCACTGCTTGAGCAGTTCGCGCTTGAAAGCGATGTCATCGACGGACGAATCCTTCGTGCGGAGCTTCTGCGAGCTGACCATCTTGGCGGCGGCGCCCTCGTCGAAGCCCAGGGCCTTGAGCAGTTCGACCGCCGTGACGTTGCTCAGCGTGGCTTCGGTGACCTTGCTCAGCACGTCGATGGCGGAGTTGATCTGGATGCCGGAGAGCGCGTCGCGTGGTGGCGTGGGCGTCTCGCTGGCGTCAAAGCCCAGGCCAGGCCTGGCCTGGGCTTCGCTGCTCGCTACTCGATACTCGCCACTTCCCCCGAGCAGTTCATCCCCGTCCGCCGGGGTTTCGATCCCCAGTTCGTCGTACACCTGGGCGATCCGGATAGGCAGTCCGAGCGCCCGGGCCCCCGTGAACACCCGCCCGCGTTGCTCCTGGTCGAGCACGCTTTGGATTACATGTCGCAGCGTCGGCGGCGTCACCTCGGGTCCAAAGCGCCACGCGCACCAGGGCGCGACGAGTTGAGTGGCCAGGGTGTCGTCCAGCGACTCGGCGTCCTCGTCGCGCAGATCGTCGCGGACCTGGGCCTGCACGGTAGCGCCCGTCTCCTGCCCCGCCGTGGCGTGCTGCGCGGTTTCCTGACCGAGCAGGAAGCGACTCACGCAGCGCGAGTAAAACTCGGCGAACTCGCGGTTGGGCGTGTGCTCGATCGGGTCCTGCAAGTTGACGTTCACGCCCGTGGGCGTGGCCACGACCATCTCGTCGGCCAGGGTGAGGAACGTATCGACGATCGTCCGCAGCTCGGCGTTCGACACGCTGCCGGCGTCGTACTGGAAGTGCGTGAAGGGCTGGCCCCACTTGTCGATCAGCTTGCCCCAGCCCGTGAGGTTCAGGTGCGCTAGGTACCAGAGTTTCGCGAGCGTCCGCACGTCCGCGTAGCGTCCCGGCTGGCCCGCCACGGCCGAGTGCGCATGGTGTACAAAGGTGCCGGGCTCGAACGCCACCAGGTCCGCCGTACTGCACGTCGCCAGGTCGCGATAGAGGGCGATCGTCAGGTCGTCGTCCACGTAGTAGCGTTCGGGCTCGATGGCTCGGAAACCAATCGGCGTCCAGGCCGGATTGTAGAGCACTTCGACCGCGGAGTGTTGGTGCCACAGCGCCCGCAGCAGCCAGTCCTCCATGCGGCCCCACCAGCCCGCGGCCACCAGCGTGGTGAGCGCCTCGGCCGCGGCCACGCTGCGGGCTTCGTCCGGGTCCCCCGGCTGGACGATCTTGGACAGCCGCCGCACGGCCGCCCGCCGCACGCGCAGCGTCCCGGCCAGGTCGGTATCGGATTCCTCGATTTCGCAGGCCAGCACGATCTGATCCGCGAGGTACTGGTCGGCGGACTGGAAGATGGCCAGCAGCGTCGCGGGCGTCAGTTCGCGTAGCGTGCGGCGGGCGGTGAAGTGGGTGTCCCAGCGTTGCGGTCGCACCAGGCCGGAGCGGGTGCGTTGTGCGAGCACGCTGGCCGGCGTGCCGCGCGTGCCGCGCCGCCAGGTCCGGGCCAACCATTTGTCCAGCCGCTTCAGCATGTCAACTCGCTATCCGCTGGCAAGTTCCTGTAAGAGTTCAATGCCGCGGCGGCCCAGAAAGGAGGCCCGGGAGGGCACACGGGACGCCGCGGCGTGGTTCGTCATTCCGGCTCGCTGGCTTTTGCCACCGAACGCCGGGTGCGTGCGCTCCGCACGTCCTCCTCACTAACCCCGCGTGCCAGCGCCTCACGCCAGTCATCACCACACAGCACTTTGCGGCGCGCGTTTTGCGATTCGCTGAGCGCGCTCAGCGCGGTCGTCTGCGCCCCATACGACGCATCGCAGGCCGCGCGCGTGGCGTCCAAAGTCCGCTCGGCTTCCTTCACTGCGGCCAACCGCCGCTGAAATTCAATTCGCGCAGCCTGGTAAGCCTGCTCGCGCTCGGGTTGCAGCGTCACCAGGGCTTCGGCGGCCACGATCTCTCGCACGCGCGCGACGTCGGCCGCAAGCTCCGTGCTGCGGTTAAGAATCGCGAGCAGCTCGATGACTCGGCCCTCGGCCCCCGGACCCGTCCGCAAGCCCCGCAGAATGTCCAGATACTCCTCCATGGCAGCTCGGCGCCTGGCGGCCTGGACCTCGCGTACCACTTCGACCAGCCCTTGGTTGCCCCGCGCTACATCTTCGCACATTGTTTGTGTCATTTTAAGACTTCCTTATCCTATAGATGTCTAACTTCACAACAGACTCACGATGTCGATGCCAGAATTCGTCCCGAACTTCGTCCGCAGGTCCCGCCCCCGCCGATCGCCCTGGCCGTTGAACTGCGTGCCGATGTTGGTGATGTGGTTCACGACCGGACGCAGCGCCCCCTGCGATTTCCCCCCCTCTTCGTGCGTGAACTCGTCGAACTGGTCCGCCGGGATGACGCCAGCGCGGACTTTCCCCCCCTTTGGAAACACACGCTCCGGAGACACATACCCCGCCCCAGTGCGCCCGGCCGGAACTCGCGCCGCGGCGCCGGATTGCAGTGTTTCGTCCAAGGCCTCCATCGCCGTACTCAAACGGTCGAGAAGCTCCAGTTGCTTCCACACGTGCGGCGGGGTACTGGCCGTAACGGGGCCAGGGAAAGCCTGGCCGAGCACTTGCTCGCCGGACGCCGCAGGAACGAGCAACTCCAGGGCATCCGACACGCCGCCGCGCTGGGCTTGCTGCCGCAGTTCTGCCTGTTTCGCCCGCCACTTGCGGACAGAGTCCGGCCCGGCCTTCTGCGGCACAATGCCCAACTGCTTTCCAAACTCGACGGCGATGGCGTCACGATCTGGAGTGAAAAGTGCGTTCCACCGCGGCCGATCCTCTTCGATGACCTTTTCCCATAGCGCCGCGAACCCAGCCGCACGCCGACCGATGCCGCTCGCCCGCAAGGCCGCGAGTTGCTGCTCCAGTGTGTCACGCACATCCCCTTGGTTTTCAACGCGCCGGGCTGCCGCGGCGAACTCCGCTGGAGTCTTCGGAATCTCTCCGCCTGGAGCGGTACTGGCAATGGCCACGAGTGCCGCGGCCTTCTCGTTAGCGCCGCTCACTTTCGCCTGTGTCGCCACCTGGAGAGCCAAGTCCTCAGGGATGCCCAAGCGTTGTAGTCCGAGCGCGTACCTGTATGTGCTCTCCGCCATCCCCGGGCCCAGGGCGCCGAAACCCAACAGCGCCTTCTCGATCTGCTCTACCCCCTGGCTTTTCTCATTGATAGCCGAGCGCACGCCCGCATTGAACTTCTCAAGCTCGGCGTTGGCCTTCTTTACCTCTTCTGCGATACTGCGGAACACCTGCACCAAGCCCCCCAACCCCGCCAGCCCCGCGGCCACCGCGGCGATCAGCGGACCCGCGGTCGTGAACAGTGCCACCAGGTTCGCGAGATGGCCGATCTCGCCGCCGAACTGCCCGCCGACCAGGCTGACCACCGAAGCGAGCTTCTGCTTGCTGCGGATCAGTTCCTCGGTCGCGGTGCCGCCCTTGCGGGTGACGTTCTCGACTTCACGATGAACCGCGGCCACCCGTTCCAAGCCTTGCACTTCGACGACGATCTGCTGCTCGACCTCGGCGGTGTCCGCCCCCGCCGCCCGCTTGGTCTTGAGCTGCTCGGTGAGCTGCGCCACGCGCGCCACCTTGGCCTCAAACTCCGTGAGGTCCAGCTCGTACTTCAGGATTTCGCGTTCTTCAGCCATCGTCACACCTTTCGGGCCTCACGCCGTGCGCCGGGTACCGCGGCACACCGTCGGGCCACGCCGCTACTTAGCGTCGTCACCCTTGCTCATTTCGACGTTCACGAGATTGAGCAGCAAGAGCTTCTCTTTGATTGCGAGTTCCATCCGTCCGGCACACACTTTGGGGTCCAAGCACAGTGCGTGGAACGCCCGCGCGCCCCGCACGGATCGACGGCCGGTGTCTTTGTTCTCGTGTCCGCGCACGACGGTCACCCGAACCGCGCGCGGGATTTCGTGCTCTTTTGGAGCGCGGAGCCCGATTCGGAGGGTGTCTGGGTCCGCCATCAGGGTGGCAAATTCACCAATACCAACCGACTTGAGCAGCTCGACACGGAACACGAGTGAACCATCGCGCAAAATCGCTACTTGACTTTCTTCAAGCGGAACGCCGGGCCTCCAGACTCCTCTTTCAATTACCTTCCACGACATCCGCAGTCCTCCTTGCCGGCTTCGCGGTGTGCCCGCCGCGTGGCCGAAAGGCCGGCGGCGCCACTACTCGTCGCTACCATGACACTTGTTCCTTTCGTCGCTTGAGTTCTCGCCCGCCGCAGTTTGAGCCGGCGGGGGATTGCGGTTGTCAAGCAGGTGCGCCAAAGCCGCCTCATCCATGTAGTCCCCAAGGCGCGTCGTCGGTGCCTTGCCGAGCAGCACCTCACCCGCCAGAACGACGATGTCACAGTAACTCAGCTTTTCCGCCACGTGCAGCAAGGCCAGCAGCGCATCCGCTTTTACGGGTGACACCCGCGGTCGTCCGCTCACATTCACAGGCTGCTCCATCGTTGCTCCTCTCAGTCGCCAGGCGCCCCCGCCGGCGTGCCAGATTGCGCAGAACACGCCGGCGGGGACGAAGATGTCGCATCACTTCCGCTGCTTGGCGGTCGGCGCCGGCCGTCGGCCGGTACGCGCACCTGACCTACAGCCACGACGTCGCGGCCCCCATTCTCCCGAAAGGCCGTGATGCAAGCCCAGAAGGAAGCCGTCAGGAGTACCGGAAAGGGAGCGCGGCAGGGCTTCCAGAATTTCTCGGCGGTGGCGCTCGACGCGCACACCGCTTCGGGCGAACAACGCCTTAATCTGCGTCATTACATGTTCCATCATCTGATCCCGCGACTTCTCCGACACGAAAACCTCCCGTACTCGATCGTCGGCCCGAGCCCGATCAAAGAGGCGGCAGACCTCGGTGACGGCTTCCACAACCCGCTCGGCCGTTCCTGCCGGAGCAATGACGGACCGCACGAAGATCGTTTCAACGCTCTTGCCGATACCATCTTCGCCCGGAACATCAACCCGCACTTCGACGCAGTCGCACCCATTGAGCACCCCGCTGAGTTTGTTACGGTAGAACTCCAGATGCGCCGCCTCCGCCTCTGGTAGTTCCCATTCCCGGGTGCGACGAAGCCGCTCCGTCGCCTCCGCCACACCCGCCTCGTCGCGCACCGCCAGCGAGGCACTTCCCGATGCCGTTTCCGTTCTGATCTGAGACATCGAACCTACTCCTTTTGCAACGCGCACTTGCCGCGCCAAGTACGCACTCGCCGCGGCACCGATCTGTTGCTGGCCAGGGGGACGCCGACCGCTTCCCACGGGCTTTGCGACCTTCAGAGCAAATAGGGGTCGGGTTTGCGACGGGGCTCGCTCCTCGTCGCGGCGAGCTGCGCGTCGCGATGCCCGGCTAAGGTCTTGCGCAGCGCTAGCCTGCCCCCGACCCCTGGAAGACACACTGGCCGCGCCCGCCGGAGGCGGCGGCGGCAGCGCATAGCTCGCGCCCCCGGAAGCCACCCCACAGAGTGGAAGGCACGCGCGGCCAGTAATTTGGTTCATGCACACGACGTCTTAACCAATAGCCTTTCCGAGCAGCTCGCCACCGGCGGCCTCGTCAATCTCCAGGGCGATCGACCGCCCAAAAGTCATATCCAACGCCTCACGCAAAGCCGGCACGTCGATGGCATCCGCCAGCTCAGCGCCCGGCGAAACCGCCGTGTCGATGGCTTGCTGCAATACGCCCATCGCCATGCCCAGCCGGCCCCACCCGGCCGTGTTCGCCAGGTTGCGGAGCCAGCGCACCGCCTGCGACGTGAGCAGCTTTACCCGGTTGTTGCGGACGATTTTGACGATGTCCTCGGCGGAATAGATGCCGCCGCGGTCGTCCACGACGCAATCGAACTCTAAATCGAGCACCGGTCGCATTCGCCGTGCCGTCTGCGGGCTAATCGGGCTGCGCGCCCCGGCCCGGCCCCGGAAAATCAGCTTCTTGAAGTCGTGGTCGCCGAAAAACACGATGGGCACGTTGCGCCGGCCCGTGGGGTCGGAAATGTCGTGGATGTCGCGCAGCATTTCGAGCCCTTCCCGGCTGAGCTTCTGCGCCTCGTCTACGACGATTACCGCGGTCCCGTGCTTGCGGAGCCAGTCCTTGATCGCCATGACGCGGCGCGCGTGCGAGGTGTTGTACTGCGGACGCAAGCCATCGATCGCGTTGCAGAGCAAGCGCGTCACGCCCCGGTCGGTTACGTGGGCCTGGTCCGGGCGGATCAGGACCACGCCGCCGCGGTCGAGCTGAAAGGCGCGGGCGTGTACTGACTTGCCATCGCCCGACTCCCCAATAATCACCGCCATGCTGTTCATGCGGACAGCCGAGCGGATCGCCCCGAAAATGGCTTCGGTCAACCCGATCCGCGCGTGCGTGCGGAAATCAAAACGTCCAGCCCGCGCGCGATCATCGGCCAAGAACTGGTCGATTTTGCGGAGCACCGCGTCGGTGTCGCCTTTGTACTTGTTGCGCACGACATCGACGAGCGTGCCTTGCGCGATGCCGATCAATTCGGACAACCGACCCCAAGCCAAGGGCTGGTTCGATGCCCCATGATCGTCTCGGTAGGCGTTAACGTCTTCGATCACCTGTCGGCGCACGTCGTCTGTGAGAACCTGGTCATCCTTGACCATGCGAAACTCCACACGCCCGTGCTGGGCGATTCGTTCGAGCCCGTGTCCATCCGTGGGGGGCAGGTTTTCGCGTCCATCGCTCATCCGGCCACCTCTCGAAATCTCCGCGGCTGCACAGCCGCGGGCAGTTCGTCGTCTTCCTCCGGTCGATTGTTCAAAGCCGAAAAACGCTGCCCGCGCGTCGGCTCAGCCGCCGCTGTGCGAGCCATAGACTCTTCTTGCATGGCGTGCTGTGCGAGCCGTTCAAAGCCGCTTCGTGGGGCATTCGAGTGGGGCTCGAAGCGGCTCTTGGCGCTGCGCGTGGCTTGCTTGCGTTGTAACGCTCGGGCGGCCGGCACAAGGTCAGGCCGCACAATGCTCACGTCCGGCGCCGCCGGCGCCGGCATGTTCTCGCGCAGCGCCGCCTCTTGGGCCTGCGCCTGCTCCCGTCGCGCGCGGAGCACTTGCCCGGTCGTCGTTTCGAGCAGGAAATCCCGCTCGGGCAGGTACGCCTTGGCCAGCCGCCGCACACGGGCGGCTTTCCGCATCGCCGCCCGGAAATGCTCGTCTTGCACCCCGGCCGCGAGGAGCCGCTGCTCAAAGCCGTAGCACAAGAGCTTCTCGGCCTTGTCGCACAGCGCAATCTGCCCCACGCTGTCCAGACTCGGCAGAATCCACACCTCGCGGCCTTGTAACTTGACCAGGTCGGCGGGTTCGAGGGTATAGAGCACGTTGTGGTGCCGCACCCCATCCCGCCCCACCCGCCGCGGCCCCTCGGAAACCGTGAAGTACACGTCGAGCACGTCCGGATCAATCCGCCGCACTTCGCCGCGGAACTTGTCGAACATCAAATTCGGCGACAGCCCGCCCAGCGCGCGCCGCGGCCTCGCGTTGTAGGTTTCGACCGCGGTTTGCAGGTGCCCCACGAATTCATCGAACGTCGGCAGCTCTTCAACGTGGTGCGAGACGATTTTTTCGGCAGTTTCCGGGCGCTCCGCGGGACAGCCGCCCCAAAAGCTCGCGAACCACCGATCGCATTCCTTCTTGATGAGCCGCCAGATACTCTCGATTTTCTTGGCCCATGCCCGGTACGGAATGCTGCCGTGAACCGTGCATCCGAACCTTCGGAACACGTCGCCGATCCGCTCGGCGTCGATGTTTGCCCTCTGCCAGAAATGCCGCGGCCCGCCGGCCTTCTTGTAGGCTTCGCCCTGGTCGCGCGTCAGGTGCAGCGGCATTCCGTAGGCGGCGACGTGTCGCTTGAGCCCAGCCAGAATGCCGACGTAGTTCTCGGTGCGGCGCACCTCGACGGTCATCTTGGTAGATCGCGCATCGAGTACGCCGAGCACAACCGGCCGCAATGCCTTCCACCCGCCGCTGGCATCCGCCATTCGCGTCTGTACGTCCGCAATGCGGCCGTCGAGTACCAAACAGTCGCCAGCCGCCACGGCCGTGTAGTCGATGCGCACCTTGAGGATGCAGCCACCCTCGAAAATCCGCTCTTTCTCGCGCCCTGCCGCCTTGGCTGCCGCGGGCAAGCTCGCGATACACTTGCGTACCTGCCAAGGGGTTAGCGGCGGGATACCCAACTCGCCGGCGAGCCGAAGCTGCTCCTCCATCGCGTCCACTTGCGTGAATCGGTTCGCATGGAGGTAGACCTCGCGCACCCGCTCGACTAGCCTTGCGCCGGCCGCGAGCGGGGGTCGCCCGCCTCGCAATCGGCCGTCTGTCGGTTCGCCGCGGGCAATGTGCTTCCGCAGCTTCAGCATCGCCGACCGCTTGCACGAAAGTCCCCGCGCGTGCGCCAGTGCCCCGTAGACGCGCTCGAATGCGGCGAAATACGCGGGCCGGGTGGGCGCCAGGTTTGGCTGCGCGAGCTGAAACTTGTGGTCCCAGTCGGCCAGTTCGCGCCGTGCCCAGTCCCGCTGCCGTGCGCCCCGGCCGGCGGACTTGATTGCGTCGGGTATGCAGTGGAAGGCCGTCCCTTGTATGAAATCCGAGACGGTCCGCCCGCTGTCGGGCAGGACCGCGTCTCCGCGGTATTCCCACTCGCCGCCGCCGGCGGTTCGCTTCTGGTCTGCGGGCAGGCTTTGCGTCCACGCCAACCGCCGCCCCCGGCCCGCCTTCCCGCGGCCGAATTCGCCACGCA
>JAGVEP010000007.1 GCA_020058145.1 Phycisphaerae bacterium
CCTACCGGCAGGCAGGCCGTGCGTCGATTCACCCTGTTTTACGCGGCGAAACGGGCCAAGGATGCGAGAGAAGCTGCTGGATCGTGAATAATCCGGGGTTAATGCCATTCGGCGCAGACCTATATCTGTCCACGTACAAGCACGAGGATCATCTTGCTGTAGAGAAGGCGCTTCGCAAGTGTAGACATCGGCACCGGGCTCTGACGTACGACGATGTTCCTGCGATTCGACGGATCTACAAATCGTTTCGAGTGATGCCCTTCGAGTTGCGGTATTCGGCGCATCGCCGCCGTTGCGGCGCAGAACTGTTTATTGTTCCCAAGAGGTTAGTAGTGCCGCGGGCGTTCCTACGGGCCAATTGAGTCTTGAATGCGATGGGACTGTCAATGGGCGTATGGCACTTGCGTGGCGATGCGGCACTAGAGTCGGGACATCGTTGCATATCCGAGAGTACGACTGGTCGCGGGGCAGGTGACGCGCGGCGGTCGGCGCCGCGGGAACTGGTACCGCTGGGCTCCGCTACCCCGCGACGGAAAAAGCGGCCCGCGGATGGTGACTTGCGCTTTCAATTGCGCTATCCTGGCCGAGTGAAACAGCGTTTCACTATCGTCAGAATCACGTGAACGCGTGGCCTGGCGTCTGAATCGTGGGATCGGACAACCGGTAAACCTGTCCACTAAACAGGCTAAGGAGGCGGAGTTCATCACCCGCCATGTTCGAGGCTCGTAGCGCTGGAGTGCCATGAGAGTGGCTCGTCCAGTGCGAGGGAGGCTCGGCAGAGTAAACCCGTTTTGACGGAGTAATCCTGCCGTTCGATCCCATACACATCAAAGGCGATTCGCTCGCACTTGGCCGCACCGTGGTGTTTCCACGGGGCAAGGTCTCGTCCGCAGTATTCGCCTCGTTCTTTGCATATGAAAACTGGGCGACCGGGACAGACTCGTGCTTTTGCGCGAGCCGGATCAGCCAAAGTGGGTGATGTCGCCATCGGCGGCTAATCCCCCTGCGGGGTTCGGGACCGATTGACGCACGCGAGTGCGGCACCGGCCCGTTCAACGTTAGCCCGGGCAGGGAGCTTGTTTGCGGCGACGCAAACGACCGGCGCGATGATAAGCGTCGGCATTCCGCTTGAAACGGCGGATGGTGAAAAGCTCAACTGCGAAAGGCGGGAAACCGCTTCTGGGTGAGATCGATCGGAGACGTGCCGAACTGCGTTAGAAAGACCTTCGCTGACGGGTAAGGGGAGCTTCTAGATTCGTACCCCGAAATCGTTCGCCATCCTGGCGAGCGAAACGATGTCGGCGGCGGAAGCCGCCGGCATACAGCGATGCGAGCGACGTGTGCGGGAGAGACGCACGCGCTGCTTCGAGGTCAAGCGACGTGAACGATCGATCGAAGACTGGTTCTAACCGGGGAAGGACTCTGGCAGCCGGGGTGATGTCCGGTGCCCGCGTTATGTCACGCGGGTGTTTCAAACGCCGGAGTCTGGGAGCGGGGCCTGAGTAGGAGCACGCGGAAGCGTGGCGGCAAAGCGGCAAGGCAGTCGCGATGCCGTTCGAGTGCTACGGGTGGTGCCGGGCATTTATCGACGACGAAAGGGCCGACGAGCAATTTCCCATGTTTGCAGACGTGTCGGTGCGGCACCGGGGCAGGAAGGATCTGCCCTGGCCCGTGCCGTTTTGTCGGAAGACAGCATGCGCGGTCAAACGAGGACCGTCGGAAGACGGCCGTCGTTTGGCAGCGGAATGACGATGCACAGGCGAGGTGTACTCGCAGGCGCATCGAGGTTGCGTGGCCGCAACCGCTATGTATTGGGCAACTGCAATAGATGAATCTAGCCGCACGGTGCGGATGGATGCCGATCGCATGATGCGAAACCGATGAGCTGGGGGCGAAGCCGAGAGCTAGGAGGAGTTCGCGACCGCGGGGAAGCGATGGCATGAAGTCTGCGCCGATGCGGTGATGGATTCAGAAGGGGCAGTGGGTTCAGTGCGTGGCGATGAGCAGCCGGGTTTTCATGGAAGGAGGTGGTTTTGCACGCTGAGCCGGGACGCGCGGGGCGACCTGCGGGGCACGGCGTGAGAGAGGATTTGAGTTTCGAGCGAAAGGAGGTGATTCGCATGGGTTGGTGGCGCAGAAGGAGCGGCAGCGTCATCGGCGACGGGCCGGCGAACATCATCGACGAGTTCGATGAAAGATGTTGGCCCGAGCCGAGCAACATTCCGCCCGATGTTCGAGCACGCATTGTTGCGTGCTATCGGGAGGATTTTCACCGGGAGCCGACTGGGCAGGAACTTCGCGAACTGCTGGAGTTCTGCGGGCCGGGTCCGGAGAGAGACTGAAGCTCGAACGGAAGGAGGTTCAAACAGGCTTCGCGGGTTGTGCCAAAACAACCCGCTCATTTGAAGGGAGGAGGAAACGCGCATGGAGTATCGGTGCGTCACAACGTCAGCCGAGGGGTTCGTCCAGCAGCTCGCCGTCGCATACATCACGCACGGCTACTGGTTCTACGTCGCCGGCGAGATCCCGGAAGGGAAAGAGCCGGCCACGGTCGATGCGAAGCTCATCGACCGGTACGGCATCGCGATCACGAAGTGGGCGCGCTGCCGGCGGAAGAGGCAGGGCCTGGCGAACATGCAGTACCTGCGTCATGAGCGTTGTTTTGTGCTGATCGCGACAAAGGGCCTGCACGAGTTCTTCGAGCGAGAAGGAGAATCTTTTCGCGACGTACGGCGTGTGCCGATCAAATTCGCGGGCTACAGCATCGGTTGCCGCAAGGGGCGTGACGGACGCTGGCACGCATCGGTCAGAGTCGCCCGTGAACCTCATGCTGGCCTGAAAGCACTGCTCGTCGAGATCGGGCTACGCCGTGGAGCGGATGCCGTCGCTTGCGAGTTCGCCCGGCTTCAGTACCAACCCTTCGCGCCCGTCAGACGGCAGATGCTTGAAGCACTTCGCGCGGTGAATCGTGCCAGGCGGACGGCCGGGATCGGTGTGCTGTCGGCTGATTGTCTGCCTCTGCGGCGGCGGATCAAGAGCCCATTTGGTGAAGCGGGGCCGAGGACTTTTCTGTAAGGTTTGGCAATCTTTGACAGACCTGAGCGCTGACCATAACCTTCTGCTGGTCTTTTTGATGCGGAGCGTGTAGCGGTGCCCAAGGCCAGCCCGAAACCGGTTCGACTCAGCGACTTCTTGACCGTCAGCTTGGCGGCGGAGTTTCTTGGCGTGTCCCCATCGACTCTCCGAAACTGGGACCGGGGCGGCAAGCTGCGGGCGATTCGCCATCCCGTGAACGGCTATCGGCTGTACCGCAAAGCTGATCTCCGAAAGCTGGTGGACCAGCTTCAGGAATAGCGGAAGGCATCCGCGCTATTGCGTGGATTGAGTTGAGCACCATGAAACTGCTCAAGAACAGCGGCAATGAACGTGTCGTTGACGAACTTCGCGGATGTCTCGCTCCGCAACGAGCGCTTGAGATCGCGTCGCCCGCACTTTCCCTGTTCGCGTTCGGCGAGCTGCACGCCCTGCTATCCGGCCTATCACGCTGTCGGCTTGTGCTGCCGCCTCCCAGCGTGGCCGACCTGGCATTGCTCGGTGCTGATTCAGACAGGGCGTACCGGAATCGCCTTCAAGCCCGCTGGCTCGCAAAGCAATGTGCGGCGTGGTTGGAAGCGAAAGCCGAAGTGAAGAACGCTCCCGGCGCGGTCCCACAATCCACGCTGGTCGCCATGAGTGCGGAGTCCGGCCCGCAACGGGTGATCACTGGCACGTGCTCGTTTACGACGGAGGGGCTTGGCATCACGCCGGGGAACAGCCTTGCCCTGGTACAGGTGGCCGAGAGCGCCGAAGAGTGCAAACTTCTGGGCGGATGGTTCACCGCCCTTTGGGACGGATTGCCGTCGTCGGCAGAGCCAAAACGCGCCTTGCTGGAACAGCTCCGCGCACTCGCCGCGCATCGCCCGCCGTCGCTGATCTACTTCTTGACGCTCTTTCACTTGTTCAAGAATCTGGGCGGCGAGCTGGACGAAGATCTAATCATCAAGTCCGCCACGGGAATCCGCAGCTCGATCATTTGGAAGAAGCTGTTCAAGTTTCAGCGGGATGGCGTGGTCGGCGCAATCGACAAGCTGGAGCGTTTCGGCGGCTGCATCATCGCTGACAGTGTCGGTCTCGGCAAAACCTTCGAGGCCCTCGCCATCATCAAATACTACGAGCTTCGCAACGACCGCGTGCTCGTGCTCGTGCCCAAGCGCCTCCGCGACAACTGGACGCTCTACAAGGCCAACGACCGCCGCAATTTCCTCGCCCCTGACCGCCTCAACTACGATGTGCTCAATCACACGGACCTCTCCCGCGACGGCGGCGTGTCCGGGGACATGGACCTCTCGCACGTCAACTGGGGCAACTACGACCTCGTCGTCATCGACGAGTCGCACAACTTTCGCAACAAGGCCGCGCATCGGGACCGTGAAACACGCTACGACCGGCTGATGCGCCGGATCATCAAGGAGGGTGTAAAGACGCGCGTCCTGATGCTCTCCGCGACGCCGGTCAATAACCGCCTGGCCGACCTCAAGAACCAAATCGCGTTCGTGACCGAGGGCGAAGACACCGCGCTCATGGACCACGGCATTCCGAGCATCGAAGCGACGGTTCGACAGGCGCAGCTTCAGTTCAACCGCTGGCTCGTTCTCGACGACCCGGAGCGCACTTCCGCGCGCCTAATGGACATGCTTGGCTTCGACTACTTCACGCTGCTCGACTTGCTGTCCATCGCCCGTTCGCGCAAGCACGTCGAAAAATACTACGGCACCATCGAGACGGGCCGCTTTCCAGATCGACTCAAGCCCATCAACTTCAAGCCCGACGTGGACCGGGCCGGCGAATTCAGCTCCATCCGCGACATCAACAACGAAATCCGCCGCCTCACCCTCGCGGTTTACGCCCCCCTGCGCTACGTCTTGCCGCACAAGCAGGCCGCATACGACACGAAATACAGCACGAGAATTCGCGGCGGCGAGAGCTTCTTCCGCCAAGTGGACCGCGAAGAGAGCCTTGTTCACCTGTTGCGCGTCAACGTGCTGAAGCGCATGGAAAGCGCCGTACCATCCTTCGCGTTGACGGTGAAGCGGCAACTCGCCGACGTGGAGGCCACGCTTGCGAAGATCGAAACGCACGCGGAGAGCGTGGATGAGATCGACATCGAAGACGTGGACGTGGACGACGCTGCATTCGAGAGTCTACTCGTCGGTCGAAAAGTGAAAGTCCTGCTCAAGGACGTGGATTTGGTCCGCTGGCGACAAGACCTGACCGAAGACCGCAACCGCCTCGCCACGCTGCACTCCGCGGCCCGGCAGGTCGGCGCCGCCCGCGATGCCAAACTGGAAACACTACGTCGCGTGATCGTGGAGAAAGTGACCAACCCCATCAACCCCGGCAATCGCAAGGTCATTGTCTTCACCGCGTTCGCTGACACCGCGCAGTATCTGTACCGCGAACTCGCCCCCTGGGCGCTCAGCGAGCATGGGCTTCATGCCGCTCTCGTCACGGGGGCCGGCCGCAACCAGACCACGCTGCCCGACCTCCGCAAAGACCTCGCGAGCATCCTCACCGCGTTCTCGCCGCGCTCGAAGGAGCGCCCGGAGGACATGGCCGGAGAAGGCGAACTGGACCTGCTCATCGCGACGGATTGCATCAGCGAGGGCCAAAACCTTCAAGACTGCGACTATCTCGTCAACTACGACATTCACTGGAACCCGGTCCGCATCATTCAGCGATTCGGCCGCATCGACCGGATCGGCTCGCCAAACGAACGCATCCAGCTTGTCAATTTCTGGCCGAACATCGAGCTGGAGGAGTACATCAACCTGGAACAGCGGGTCAGCGGCCGGATGGTGCTGCTCGACGTTTCCGCGACCGGCGAAGAGAACATCATCGAGCAGCAGTCCGGCAACCAGATGAACGATCTCGAATACCGACGCAAGCAGCTTCTCAAACTTCAGGACGCCGTGATCGACCTCGAAGACCTGAGCAGCGGCGTCTCCATCGCCGATCTCACGCTCACCGATTTTCGCATCGACCTGGCCGGATTCCTCCGCGACCACC
This sequence comes from Phycisphaerae bacterium, assembly GCA_020058145.1. Lineage (GTDB taxonomy): Bacteria > Planctomycetota > Phycisphaerae > UBA1845 > Fen-1342 > JAGVEP01. The sequence goes on from JAGVEP010000007.1 coordinate 6,106, forward strand.
CGAATCGGCTGGAGAACCTGCCCCTCGGCACGTTCGCCGTCACGACCAGCAACGGTTCCGGCGAGAACGCTATTCCGCCGGGCGTGATTTTCTGTCTGCGCGCCGCGGGCGAAGCCGCGCTGAAAGCGGTCGAACCCGGCTATCCGCTGGCCCCGCATTACCTCATTCACGTCGGCGACGATGGCGCCGTGCTGCTTCCAACGGCGCAGGCCAAGCAAGCGCTCGACCGGCTCAAGCGGCTTTGCATCGGCCGCGACCTCCCCGATGCTGAGGCGTGTGCCCGCTTCGACAAGACCACCCGCGACGGCGAGAACATGGCCGCGACACAGAAGCTGCTCGCTTCCGCCGTCGCGTCCATCGTCGGCAAGAAGGAGGAACGCGCGGTCGCCAGCCTCTTTTCGCCCGGCGGCACGCACGCAATCAAAGGCGAATTCGCCGGAATCAACGACTTTGAGGTCGTGGCTTTCCTCGTCGTCCTCCCGGAGGCGGCAGCATGACGGCCGCCGATGTCATCGCCGCCCTCGGCCTGCCGCCGGAGTCTCGCGTGGAGCAGCGCGTGCCGAAAAAGCTCCTTGTCGAAAACGGGGCACCCACGACTGCCGACAAGCGGCATATTAACGACGGCATCGAAGAGCTGTTCTGGGTGGCCGCGCTCAAGCCCGGCACGATCGGCGTGCCGGAGTACCGCGACGCGACGCGCGAGTATTTGGAAATCGCTGTGCTCACCTTGACCTTGCGACCGGAAGCCAAGCTCTCCCGGCTGGTCGAACTCATCCACCGGGCCGTTCCTTATCCCGTGTTCCTCGTCGCCGAAGCGGGGACCGCGGTCGGCATCTCGCTCGCTCACAAGCGACTTGCGCAAAATGAAGCGGGGCGCGTCGTGTTGGACGCCGTCCCAGTCGCATGCGCGCTTGGCGCCGGCCAAGTTGTCGGCGATTGGTTGGCGGGGCTTTCACTGGCTGCCCAGCCGCGCACCGACTTGCTGACGCTCTATCGCGGGTGGATCGGCTGCGTCGAAGCCCTCCTGGCGGCGCAAATCACCGGGCGGCTCGCCATGCCCAACGATGCGGCGGCACAGGAGGCTCGTCGCGTGGCGCTCGCCGACCACGCTCGGCTCCAACGCGACATCGCCGCTCTCCGGGCGCAGGCAGAAAAGGAAAGACAGGTCAACCGCCGCGTGGAACTGAATCTCGAAATCAAACGACTGGAAGCCGAGCTAAGCAGGCAAAGAGAAATGCTCTGAACCACGAAAAGCACGAATGACACGAAAGGGAATAGACACTGCAGCAGAATACTCCGCAGCCGAGTTACCGACGACTCGCCGGTCGGGTTTCCTGGCTGCAGGGCGGCGCCCACGACAGACTTCAGAATCTCCTTTTCCCCTTCGTGTCATTCGTGCTTTTCGTGGTTAACAACGCCTTCACACTACGAGGTCGGTCATGAGCCCCGCTGCGCGTGATTCCCACGACAAGATTCTCTTCAAGGACGAGAGCTACGCCATCCAGGGCGCGATCATCGAGGTATATCGCGAGCTTGGATGCGGATTTCTGGAAGCCGTCTATCAGGAATGCCTGGAGCGCGAGTTGGCCCTGCGCGCGATCCCCTTCGTGTCCCGACCGGCGCTGGCCATCCGATACAAAGGCGAACTGCTGAAGCAGACGTACCAGCCGGACGTGATTTGTTGTGGTACGATCATTCTCGAATTGAAGGCCGTTCGCGAATTGGCGCCGGAGCATCAGGCCCAGGTGCTGAACTACCTGAAAGTGACCGGCCTGCGGCTGGGTCTGCTGGTCAACTTCGCGAGCCACCCGCAGGTTACGATCAAACGCTTTGTGCGTTGAATAATGAGAATGGGACCACGAAAGGCACGAAGAGCACGAAAAATGGATCGTGATAACGTCCGATTCGACCGCGGACCGTTTTCTTTCTCCTTCAACGTCGCTCTTGTTTTATTTCGTGTAATTCGTGTTTTTCGTGGTTGAAAGGTTTTCGCATGAAGAAACTGACCGCCGCCGATCCTGAAACCAAGTCGCCGGACCTTGTCGCCGAGAATGTCGAGCGGCTCAGGGAACTGTTTCCCGAGGCGTTCACGGAGGGCAAGGTCAACTTCGACGTGCTCAAGCAGCTCTTGGGCGGCGTGGTGGACGAGCGGGAGGAGAAGTACGGCCTCAACTGGCACGGCAAGCGCCGCGCCCGGCAGCTTGCTCTCACCCCTTCCACCGGCACGCTGCGGCCGTGCCCGGAAGAGAGCGTGGACTGGGACACGACTCGCAACCTCATGATCGAAGGCGATAATCTCGAAGTTCTGAAGCTGCTCCAGAAGAGCTACGCCGGCGAGGTTAACCTTATCTATATAGACCCGCCGTACAACACGGGCAAGGACTTCATCTACCCTGACGATTACAGGGACAACATCGCTAATTATCTGATGCTCACGGGCCAGATCGACTCGGATGGCCGCATAATCTCCAGCAACACCGAAACATCTGGTCGATATCACACCGATTGGCTCAAAATGATGTATCCGAGGCTGAAACTGGCGAGGACTCTGCTCCGGGACAACGGATTAATCTTCATCAGCATTGACGACCACGAAGCAGATAGCTTGCGAAAGCTCTGCTCGGAGGTGTTCGGTGAGGAGAACTTCGTCGCACAATTCGTGTGGAATACTGAGGGACACACGGATAACCAGTTCGACGTTAAGGTGAACCATGAGTATGTGCTGCTCTTTGCCCGGAACGCGGACGCTGCACAACTTGGGCACGTGATTGACCCGAACACCCGACAAGAGAGCAACCTCTGGAAGGGCTTTGCAGAGAATTCGATCACCAAGAATGGTCCGGGGAATCCTCCATCCGAGGTGCTATTGCCTGTTGGCTTTCCGTGCTCGACGAACGAACTGGATCTTCCCGCCAGTGCGCCGCCCGAGACGTTTTTCGATGAAGCGAGCGGTCACGGGTATATCACACGAGAGCTGACCGAAGAGTACAACATCAGCTATCCGATTCGACGTGACCGCATGCGAGTGTCGGATGGTCGGTTGAAGGCGACGTGTCGTGTGTTCAGCGGTTGGGCTAACGTCATTAAGCTGCGTGCGTTCATCGCAAATCACTGCGAACCTATTGACGACGGCGGGGATAAGGTCTCGTTCTACGTCTCAGAAAAGGGGGTTATCTACTACCGACGGGATCGGGAACGCGCGAGGAACATATTGTCGGTTCTTCGCAATGTGGGAACAACAGAGAGGATGCGGTCAGAGCTTGAGGAGCTGGGCATCCCGTTCCAGTATCCAAAGCCGAAGGAGCTGCTTCGCTATCTTGTTCAAGTCGGCTCAGAGGGCCCCGGCATCATCTTGGACTTCTTCGCTGGCAGCGGCACGCTAGCGCATTCCGTCTGGCTGCAATGCGCCGCGGATAACATTTCGCGGCGCGTGATCCTGGTTCAGTTCCCCGAACCTCTTGATCCTAAAGAGGAGAAGCACCGTCCCGCTGTTCAATTCTGTGACAAGCTGCAACGCCCCAGGACCATCGCGGAGCTGACGAAAGAACGACTGCGACTTACGGGCAAGAAGCTCCAGAAAGAGAGTCCCCTGTTTAAGGGCGACGTGGGCTTCCGGGTCTTCAAGCTCGCCTCCAGCAACATCCAGGCGTGGGAGCCGAACCGCGATGACCTGGGCAAGACGCTTGCAGAATCGGTCGAGCACCTGAAAACCGACCGCACAGAGCAGGACATCCTCTTCGAGCTGCTTCTCAAGCTCGGCCTCGACCTGGCTGTGACCATCGAACAGAAGACCATCGCCAGCAAGACCGTCCACAGCATCGGTGCGGGCACGCTCCTCGTCTGCCTCGCCACGCAGGTAGCCCGCGCCGACGTCGAGTCGCTGGCGCTCGGCATCGTCGAGTGGCACAAGGCACTGGCTGCAGCCGGCGAGACCACCGTCGTCTTTCGCGACAGCGCCTTCGCCGACGACGTCGCCAAGACCAACCTGACCGCCATCCTTCAACAACACGGACTGGAAAACGTTCGTAGCCTCTAGCGCGGATCGGAGAGCGCATGTCCGACAAACCGGGTCCCCCGCTGGGGGAGATCGTCCTTTATCAGACGGAGGATGGGCACACCCGCCTGGAGTGTCGTTTTGCGGACGAGACGCTGTGGCTGAGCCAGGCGCTAATGGCGGAGTTGTTCCAGAAGGACGTGCGGACGATCAACGAACACTTGCAGAACGTCTACAAAGAGGGCGAACTGCACCCCGGGGCAACTATCCGGAAATTCCGGATAGTTCACCTGGAAGGCAGGCGGGAGGTCACCCGGGAGGTCGAGCACTATAGCCTCGATGCGATCCTGGCCGTGGGCTATCGCGTGAAGTCGGACCGAGGCACGGCGTTCCGCCGCTGGGCGACGGAGCGGCTGAGGGAGTACCTGGTCAAAGGCTTCACGATGGACGACCAGCGGCTGAAGAACCCGCCGGTCGAAGGCTCGGGCGTCCCGGACTATTTTGACGAATTGCTGGAGCGCATCCGCGACATTCGCGCCAGCGAGAAGCGGATGTACCTGCGGGTACGCGAGATTTTCGCGCTGGCCGGCGACTACGCGCCCGGAAAGAAGGAGACGACCGAGTTCTTCCAGACCATCCAGAACAAGTTGCACTTCGCCGCAACGGGCAAGACCGCGCCGGAGTTGATCGCCGGACGGGCCGATCACGTCAAGCCGAACATGGGCCTGACGGCGTGGAAAGGCGACGTGGTGCGGAAGGCGGATGTGACGATTGCGAAGAACTACCTGAATCAGGATGAGATCGGCGAGTTGAATCGCATCGTGACGATGTGGCTCGATTTCGCCGAGGATCAGGCCCGGCGGCGCAGGCAAGTGTTCTTGAAGGACTGGGACACGAAGCTGAATGAGTTTCTCAAGTTCAACGAGCGCGCGGTGCTGGGCACCAAGGGCAAGGTGAGCAAGGCCGACGCGGACCGGCGGGCCGAAGCGGAGTACGAGGAGTTTGCGGCGCGGCGGCGCGCGATGCTGGAGGCGGAAGGCGAGCGGGATCAGCAGAAGGCGCTGGAGGATGCCGCAAAGAAGTTGCCGGTCGCGAAGCCGAAGCGGGGGCGACGGAAATCATGAAACTGCACTTCGAGCCGAATCTCGACTATCAGCACGCGGCCATCGAGTCCGTCTGCGACCTGTTTCGCGGGCAGGAAATCTGCCGGACCGATTTTACCGTCGTCCGCGATCCGGCCGATCGGCAGCTTCGCCTGGGATTTCACGAACACGACCTGGGTATCGGCAACCGGCTGACGCTGCTCGATGACGAGTTGCTCCAGAACCTGAACGACATTCAGCTTCGCAACAGCCTACCGCCGTCGGCCAACCTCGACTCGGGCGACTTCTCCGTCGAAATGGAGACGGGCACGGGCAAAACGTACGTCTACCTGCGCACGATCTTCGAGTTGAACAAGCGCTACGGCTTTACGAAGTTCGTCATCGTCGTCCCCTCGGTGGCGATCAAGGAGGGCGTGTACAAGTCGCTCCAAATCATGGAAGAGCACTTCCGTGCGCTCTACGCCAACACGCCGTTCGAGTATTTCCTGTACGACTCGTCGAAACTCGGGCAAGTCCGCAACTTCGCCACGAGCCCGAATATTCAGGTCATGGTCGTGACCGTCGGGGCCATCAACAAGAAGGACGTGAACAACCTCTACAAGGACAGCGAGAAGACCGGCGGCGAGAAGCCGATCGACCTCATCAAGGTGACGCGCCCCATTCTCATCGTGGACGAGCCGCAGAGCGTGGACGGTGGCCTCGAAGGGCGGGGCAAAGAGGCGCTCGGGATGATGAACCCGCTCTGCACCCTGCGCTATTCCGCCACGCACGTGGACAAGCACCACATGGTCTTCCGGCTCGACGCCGTGGACGCCTACGAGCGCAAGCTGGTGAAGCAGATTGAGGTGGCGGCGGCGGCGATTGAGGGGGCATACAACAAGCCCTACGTGCGGCTGCTGTCGGTCAGCTCCAAACGTGGCGCGATCGCAGCGAAGGTGGAGCTGGACGTGCAGACGACGAACGGCGTTCACCGGAAGGAAGTCGTCGTCCAGGATGGCGACATGCTGGAGTTGACTGCTAATCGCGAAATCTATCGCGACTGCCGCGTGGGTGAAATCCGCGTGGCGAAGGGCAGCGAGCACCTGGAACTACGCTATCCGGGCGGCGAGAAGTACCTGAAGCTCGGTGAGTCGCATGGCGACCTTGAACCGCTCGCCCTGCAACGCGAAATGATCCGCCGGACAATCAAGGAGCATCTCGACAAGGAAATCCGGCTGGCGCCACAAGGCATCAAGGTGCTGAGCCTGTTCTTCATCAACGCAGTGGAACGCTATCGCAAATACGACGACGACGGCAACGCGGTGAAGGGTGATTACGCCGCCATCTTCGAGGAGGAGTATCGGCGGTTTGCGCGACACCCGGACTACCAGACGCTTTTCAAAGAAGTGGATGTTACGACCGCGGCCGAAGCGGTTCACAACGGGTATTTCTCCATCGACAAAAAGAAGGTCGCGGGGAAGACGGTCGAGGAATTCAAGGACACGCGGGGCGACACGAAGGCCGACGACGACACGTACAGCCTGATCATGCGGGACAAGGAGAAACTGCTCGGCTTCGAGACGCCGCTGAAGTTCATCTTCTCGCACTCGGCGCTGAAGGAGGGCTGGGACAATCCGAACGTGTTTCAGATCTGCGCCCTCCGGGAAATGGGAACCGAGCGTGAGCGTCGCCAGACCATCGGACGCGGGCTGCGCCTCTGCGTGAACCAGCAAGGCGACCGGCTCCGCGGCTTCGAGGTCAACACGCTCACCGTCATTGCGACGGAGAGCTACGAGCAATTCGCCGAGAACCTCCAGAAAGAAATCGAGGAGGACACGGGCATCCGGTTCGGGTTGGTCGAGCACCACCAATTCGCGGGAATCACCGTCACCGGCGCGGATGGACGGGCCGCGCCGCTGGGGTTCGACCAATCGAAAGTGCTCTGGGGGCATCTGCGCGAGGCGGGCTATGTGAACGCCCAAGGAAAGGTGCAGGACACGCTGAGGACGGCGTTGAAGGACGGGACGCTCACTCTGCCCGGCTCACTTACGGCACAACTTCCGCAGGTGAAAGAAATCCTCCGCAAGTTGGCCGGCCGGTTGGAAATCAAAAATGCCGACGAGCGCAAGCAAGTGAAAACCCGGCAGGCCGTGCTCCACAGCGCTGAATTCAAGGCTTTGTGGGACCGCATCAAGCACCGGACGACATACCGCGTGATGTTTGATAACGAGGCGCTTATTCAATCATGCACGAAGGCGATCGAAGACGCGCCGCCGATCTCCAAAACGCGGCTGCACTGGCGCAAGGCCGACCTGGCGATCGGCAAGGCCGGCGTGCAGGCGACGGAGACGGCGGTCTCGGCGCCGGTGGTGTTGGAGGAGCGTGATATCGAATTGCCGGACTTGGTGACCGACTTACAGGACAAGACGCAGCTCACGCGGCGGAGCATCGTTCGCATCCTGACCGGCAGCGGCCGTCTGAACGACTTCAAACGCAATCCGCAAGAGTTCATCGAGCTTTCCGACGAGTGCATCAACCGAGCGAAGCGGATGGCCCTGGTGGACGGCATCAAGTATCAGCGGCTCGGCGAGGAGTTTTACTTCGCGCAGGAGTTGTTCGAGCAGCAGGAGTTGACCGGCTATCTGAAGAACATGCTCGCGGCCACGAAATCGGCGCATGAGCACGTCATCTACGATGCCGACACAGAGAAGACGTTCGCGGTGCAGTTGGAGCAGAACGAGGCGATCAAGGTTTACGCCAAGCTCCCCGGATGGTTCAAAGTCCCCACGCCGCTCGGCACGTACAACCCCGACTGGGCGGTTTTGGTCGTGAAGGATGGTGCCGAGCGTCTCTACTTTGTCGTAGAAACCAAGAGCAGCCTGTTCGCCGAAGACCTGCGCGAGAAAGAAGGGGCCAAGATCAAGTGCGGCGAAGCACACTTCAAGGCGCTCGCCGTCGGCGAGAATCCGGCGCAGTTTATTCGGGCGAGGAACATCGACGACCTGATGGAACGGTGCTGATAGCGCCGGAGCGCACCGGACCGTCTCGCAGGGCGACCGGCGCGAGGCGTGCATGAATCCCTCGGCTGGCAGTGAAACGATCACGGCCAAAGCGGCGCGATTGAGTGCCGACACAAGCGGAGTCGGCGGCGCCTCACGTCCACGCCGACACGAGGGCGCAGCGATCACCCGCGGCGTCGGCTGGCGGGTTCACGGGGGGTGACGCAAGCACTATTGCATGACGTACTGATAGATGCCAGTTGCCGGGGCCTGCAAAAAGCGGTCGTGACCGCGATGTGGTGGCCTCACTGACAGTTCTACACGGCTATACTTCTACAATGCGCCATCCTCGCTCAGCAAGCTTCGCAAGGGCCTTATCATCGACGACGCCTTTGCACTTCGTAAGCGTACTCTTCTTCATCGCTAGGCGCAGCAAGTGCGTGGCGCGCGTCATGGCAACGTAGTGAAGCTTGAGGCGATCTTTGTTCCCGTTGCCAGTTGCATTGCTCCATCCATTCTTCGTCCCGACGATCCAGGGCTTCAGTTTGTCCAGATTGTGCGCACGGAACAACGTCTCAACGACCAGCGTCGCGGTATGTGTCTCGCCCTTAACAGAGTGTATGGAGCCAATGCGTATTGCAACCTGCTTGCCATTGTTGGAATAACGATAGAAGTTGTCCCGGCTCGCTGGGCTTGACGTCGTTGATGGCAGCGCCTTCGAGTCGGTGGGCCAGTCTAGGAACGTATCAGCCTCTGCATTCGACAAGGAGCAACCGGCAATGGTCTCGCCGATCGTGCGAACGATCGCGTGCCAGCGACCCTCCCACGCCTGACGTGTCAGCGCTTTCCTTCGGAGGGCACATCGCACCAACATTAGTTTGCAGCACGATAGTGACCGTGTGTTGGATTCCAACAATTGGAGGACGTGCCGATGAGAATGTCGGCGGGTGCGGAGGCCCGTCGCGACCTGTGCCGTTGCACTCAGGCGGAGTAGCCCTTGGGCGATCTTCTCGACTGCGGGAAATGCCTCGCCGATTGAATCGCGTATTGTCTGCCCTGCAAGCACGTATTGAACAAAGGAACGCGGCACCGGGTTAATGCTTGACAACCCTGGGTCGTACTCGGGCCAGTAGTGACCGACGTGCCGTGGAGCATGGTTATCTCCCTTGTCTTTGTGAATTTGACCGACTGCAATGAACGAACCCTCACGCAATTCCTTGGGCGAACACGTCTCAACCAGGAGATCGGCATAGGCGTCGAGCACTGAGCCGATTCGATCATCGTCGAATAGGAATATGGTGTGCGGCGCCTCCGCAGAACCGGATGCAAGGGGCTGCTTGGGCCCTTGACCTATCAGGCCACACGGATTGAGGCCCAGCGCATTCGCCAAGTCGGCGATCTGCTGCCCACAACGGTGGCTGTTGGGCAAGTCTCTCTTGACATTGTCGTCCGGAAACAGGTCTTTGGTTGCGCCCGCTTGTCCGACGAAGTTGAAGATTGCCTGATTGGCGTCACCAAAGCGCTGACGCACGACGGGGGCTGGGTCTTTCATGACAATGCGTTGCAGAATCGACGCTTGCTCTTCGCTGTTGTGCTGTGTGTCATCAACGAACAGTATGGGGAAACGATTTCGCAGCACCGAAACAACAGTTGGTACGGTGGAGAGCACATTCCCCCCCCCCCCCCCCCCCCCCCCCCCCCCCCCCCCC
>JAGVEP010000299.1 GCA_020058145.1 Phycisphaerae bacterium
AAGGCGTCGGCGCGGTCGGCGGGGGAAAAATCCGGTGCGGTGGCGAGCAGCCACGCGAGATCGTTGGCCAGGCGCGGGTCTGCGGGGGCCAGTTCCTGGGCCCGCCGCAGGGCCTCGATCCCGCCGCGCGCGTCTCCGTCCGACAGCAGCATCCGGGCGATTTCGCGGTAGGCCGAGACGCACTTGGGGTCGCAGCGGAGCGCGGCGCGCAGATGTTGCAGCGCGTCGGCGCGGTCGCCCTGTTCGCACAAGCGGATGCCCAGATTCACGTGGGCCTCGGTGTACTCCGGGTCGAGGTGCAGCGCCGCCTGGTAATGTTCGATCGCCCTGGCGCGGTCGCCGCCGAGACAAAGTGCGTTGGCGAGGTCGTTGTGGAGTTTGGCGCTGGTGGGGTCCAGTTGCACGGCCGTTTGAAACTCCGGTAACGCCTCCGCGAGCCGGCGCTGCGCGGCCAGGACCTGGCCGAGCCGGGCGTGCACGATCGGGTTGGTCGGATCGTCGCGCGCGGCGCGCTGGAAGTAATCCCGCGCCTCATCGATGCGACGCAACTGGACCAGCACGCTGCCGAGTCCCGCGTTGGCACCGGGGAAGTCCGGCACCAGGGCCAGGGTGCGTTCAAACTGGACCTTGGACTCCTCAAAGCGGCCCGCGTCGAATAGCGCCAGCCCTAGGGCGGCGTACAGTCCCGGGCGGCCGGATTCGAGGCGGTCGAATTGGATCGCGCGATTGCCCCAGCCGAGTGCGAGGCCCACGACTAGCGCCACACCAACCGCGAGCGCACGCGCCGGGTGCTTCCGCCATTGTGCACCCTGCCATAAGGCCCACGCGCAGCCGACCACCAGGACCGGAAGTGCGGGGAAGCGATAGCGCGGCGAATAGAAGAACACCAGCACGACCAGGAGTGGCAGGCCCAGCAGCAGCAGCTCGGGTAGAAACTTGTTCGGGCGGCGCAGCCACACCCCGGCCGCCACGACGAAGGCCGGCAGAATCAGCCACGGAGTCGGCAGCGGCGCCAACCAGAGGCGTTTGAGTAGCCGCTCGTCACGCTCGAGTGTCGGCGCGTAGATATCTCCGTAGTGGTGGCCGCTGACAAACCAGTAGAATTTCCGGACAGTCAGCAAGGGCCACTCAGCCAGGTGCGAACCCCAATATTCCAGGCCCTTTTGGAAGAAGAAGCCATTTACGGCCCCCCAACTGCCCGTCTGCCCCGTAGCCGCTTGATACATGCGCCAGGCGTCCCGGTGCTGCAACTCCCGCTTGGCAGAGATGCCCGGGACCGGGGTATAGACGCCGAACGCGCCGGGCGTGTTGCCCTGCGCGAACGTCACGCCGGCCTGCGAGCTGATCGGAGTGAATTCGCCCGTCGCGCGGTAGTTGTGGATCGTCGCGGGAGAGATGACCAGTAACCCGGCGGCGACGACCACGGTCGCGCGGCCCAGCGCAGCCCAGTTGTGTCCGGCCTGCCACCAGCACCAGACGCCGCAGATGGGCAGGGCGTACAGCACCGGCGCGTTTGCCAGCGCCAAGAGGCCGCAGACGCCGCCAACGAGCATGCTGCGCCACCAGGTCGGCCGCCGCTGATAGCCCAGCAGTGCCACCCACACCAGGCACACGAGCGGGAGTTGCAGGGTCGCGGCCAATACCCGCAGGCTGGCGGCGGCCGGCTCCATCAGCAGCAGGAAAAGCCCGGCCGCCAGCAGCCCGACGGCCGGAGCGCAACGCCGGCGGCCGATCCAGGCCAGCATGAAGGCGGTCGCGAGATCGAGCAGGATTTGGGTGGTATAAGTGGCTGGCAGGCCGCCACCACACGCCCGTAGCAGCCCCAAGAGGTACGGATATAGCGGCGCGGAAAAGAAGGGCTGTCCGTCGGTGAGCTGCCCGGCGGCGATCCGCCCGGCCCAGTCCCAGTAGGTTCGGGCGTCGGCGATCGGGTACGCCGCCAGCGGATGGCTCGCAAGAAAGTCGGCCCGGAGGAAGAACCGCAAGCCGGCGCCGACCACGCCGAGGCCGACGAGCGCCGGCCAAAACCAGCGGGTTGCGCGAGATTCCGCCGTCACCGTCTTCATGCTGGACGGGCATTGTAATGGAGTCAGAATTGCGCGCCCAACTGGGTGCGCGCAGGTCGCACCGCATGGGGACGGGGGCTGCGCACGATGGACGCGGCGGCCGGTGCGGCTTATACTGCTCGTGGTTGGTGTGGAGTGTCTGTTCGGACGCCCGCGTTGCGCGGCTGCTGCGTGTGGGATCACGGCGAGGCGTGACGCCCGGGACGGCAGCGGCTGGACCAGCTTCTCCGTGGAGAGGTGACCGAGTGGCTGAAGGTAACGGTTTGCTAATTCTCCCAGCACACCTCCCCGCTTAGCCGAAACGCGGTTTCTGAATCAGCACGGCCGCTCGAAGGCGCACCAAACCGCACGAATCCGCTGGTCCGGTGGTCACGACAACTCGGCTGGCGGTTCGCGAAACCGTCACATCCCTCACTCGGCCATTGTGCATTCCACGAGCTCTGATTCGCGGCGCGAGGCGATTCGGCAGTGTGGGTCAGGTGCGCGACGTCGTTCACCATGAGCAATCACGAAGTCATGGCTCCTCGCCGGGCTCCCCCGCGCTCACAGCTACGCACGCTCACCCGAAGGACATTCTCAGTGGCTGTCACCTGCCCCCACGCAATAGCGCCACGAGCGGGTTCATGTCCGCAAGCCGGCCACCGCGGCTCGGCGCAGCGCACTCCACCAGGCAAGGCGCACGTGAGTCATGATTCTCCTATCGCACGTCTCAACCGCCCGGGATTGTGGAGCAGTCAATCTGCACGAGCGTGCCGCCCTGGTTCTCGAAGCACTGCCGCTCGGTGATCGTGCTAAACTGCGGAGCCAGGACGGCGTCAAAGACCACCGACAGCCCTACACCCAGTAGATCACGTTGCCAATCCTGAATACCGAGGGCTCCTGGCCGGCAACCCACGACCGGGATGAGAAGCCCGCCCAGCAAACAGACCGCCACGCACAACCGCACACACAGCCGTCGCATCGGATTCTCCCACTACTGCCCGTCACGCGGGCAGCGACCGCGCCGCACCCGCAATCCCAACTTCAGCGCGCCGATTCCAGCCGCGCAAGGCATCAGCGTCATCAGACCGAGCGCCCCACACGATGTTGCCCCGCATCCGGGCACGACATCGGTTCGCGTCGTCTGTTGATCGATGTACACGTGGTCTTGCCCGCCGCTCAGCCCGGCGCGCGACAATGCCGCCTGCGGATCGATGCTAACGACCTCGGTCTGGCACGTCGCCGTATTGCCCGCCTTGTCTGTCGCCGTGAAGGTCACGACGGTCGTGCCGGCCGCGAACGAGTACGCCGTGGCGGGGCGATCATCGGTAATGGTAACTCCCGGGTCGCAGTTGTCGGCCGCTTGGACCTGGAGCGCGACCTAGCCAACGGGAACATCGCCTTCCGCAATCACCCCGGATTATTCACGATCCAGCAGCTTCTCTCGCATCCTTGGCCCGTTTCGCCGCGTAAAACAGGGTGAATCGACGCACGGCCTGCCTGCCGGTAGG